>JAZDMF010000140.1:0-2872 GCA_043801235.1 Bacteroidota bacterium
TTTTACTTTTACACTGTAGCATGGTTATCTTGTTTTATTTGACAACCCTAAGTTACAATAAACTCAGGGATTACAATACAATCATGCTACTTTTTTATTAACTTTATTATGTTACTTTTGTTACTTGCGAAAATTGAATAATATTGTTTAATTGTTTTATTGCTGAATTGCTAAATATCAACCAATAAAAATATAAATAAAGAATAGAGCCAACAATTTAACAATTTAACAATATAGCCATTTAAAGTATAAATCTTATTTTTGATGAAAATTAGTGATTGATGAAAATAACATTTCTGGGAACAGGAACATCGCAGGGAGTGCCTGTAATTACATGCAAATGCGATGTGTGCAGGTCGGATAATCCTAAAGACCAGAGGTTGCGTTCATCGGTACTTATTGAAACCCCAAAAAACACTTTTGTAATTGATGCTGGCCCTGATTTCAGGCAGCAGATGCTTCGGGAAAAGGTGGTAAAACTGGATGCTGTTCTTATCACTCACGGTCATAAAGATCATATCGGAGGACTTGATGATGTGCGTGCATTTAATTATTTCCTGAAAAAGCCGGTGGATGTTTATGCACGAAAAGATGTGCATGAAATTTTAAAATCCGATTTTTTTTATGCTTTTGAAGATGAGAAATACCCGGGTGTTCCGGAGATAGAGCTTCATACTGTTGAAAATATTGCTTTCAGCTTAAACCATGATACAATTATTCCTGTTGAAGTGATGCATTACAAGCTTCCTGTTTTCGGATACAGAATTGGTGAATTCACATACATTACCGATGCCAATCAAATTAATGATACAGAATTAGAAAAAATAAAAGGCTCGCGTATTGTTGTGCTGAATGCACTGCGCCGGCGAAAACACATATCGCACTTTACCCTGGAGGAAGCCATACAATTGCTTACAAACATACAACCCGAAAAAGCTTTTCTTACCCATATAAGCCACCAGTTGGGACTTCACGAAGATGTTGAAAAGGAATTGCCGGATTTTATTAAACTGGCATACGATGGATTAACTATCCATTGTTGATATTGACTGAAGTTGCATTGCATGGTTTGCAAATTATAAGTATCTTTGCGAATGAAGATATGACCTCATTAAATAAAATATTATCAGTGAATAACAACAGTATGAAAAATAATTTTCCTTCATTATATTTATTATTACTATTGTTTTTATTTCTTTTTTCATGCGGAGGCAGCACTGATCCTGAGCAGAAGGAATACGATTCCATGTGTTCAAGCCTTAAATTTAAATCGTATAAAACTCTTTCAGAAAACACCATCCCTCCTATTCTGCTTGTATATAATTCCACTGCACATGAAGATGATCTGGTTCTTTCCGAAAGCGTGCTACGGCTGCTCATTGGTTATTCATGGGCTGTTAACGATAAGCCCGATTATGCCGTTGCTGAAAGCAATATCATTCAGGATATTTCAAACAGTGATAAGGATTTAAAATTTCTGGCTTATTCGCTTGAAGCGCTTGCTTTATATGAAAAAGGCCTTAAAACTATGGCCGGGGATAAATCATTTAAAGCTTCATCATTGCTGAATGAAATGCCTTCGACCAAAAGTACAGAAATGAAAAAAGTAGCTTATCATCTTTTGCTTGGTACTTTGTGCATTTATGAAAAGAACTTCCAGGGAGCACGTTTTCATTTTGCAGCTTTCAACTCAGTTACTAAAATGGAATGGCCCTATCTTATATGCGATGCCATGGCCGATATCAATGAAGGCAAGACAAAGCAGGCCCTGAAAAAAATTAAAACCATTGCTGAAAACAAAGATATTCCTGAAGAAGTCAGAAACTCATTGCTTGAAACATTAAAAAGTGTTGAAAAAGATACCAAGGATATAAATCCAAAACTGTTCTGGACAAAGGTTATTTCACAGGCTTTGTACAATGCCATTAAAACTTCTGCTATTGAAGGCATTGACAAGATTTCAGAACTGATGCAGAATATTCAGGATAAGTTGAATATTGAGTAAATGCAAAATATTTGCTTGAAATTCCAAACTCCAAATTCTAAATATAATTCAAATTCCAAAAAAATAAAAAAACAATTATCCTGTTCGCATCAAGTATGCTCTTATCATGTAGCGGCAGATTAATCACCTGACGAATACATTCATTAATCGAATATCTTTTTCATTTTTTACTAACCCTGACTTTCGTATGAAAAAAGTAATATTACACTTAACCACAGGAAATCCCCTTTTTTTTAAAAATTATTTTTGTTATAAGTGTCCGGTTAGTATTAATTGTTTTGCAGATAGTTTGTCTGTCAGGCAAACTTAATGAATGGAATGCTTTTTCGAATGAAAATTAAAAACTCACAGAAAATTTCTGCGACCTTTTGGAAAAGAAAAACTCAGAACTTGTTTCGGCTATATTAGCAGTATTATGGAATTAATGATATTCTTCCAATATACTCGTGCTTCGGGCCATCGATTTCCTTCACTTTTATGCGGTATACATATACATCCATCATAACATCAGTATAGCTTCCCTTATTATCTTTTGTTCCATTCCAGGGTTTTGCCTGGTGCAATGCTTCATTCCATATAGTTGTCTGGAACACTACATTTCCCCACCTGTCAAAAATGAACATCTCGAAATTATTCGGGTCGACACTTACACCCATAGGTGTGAAATAATCATTATATCCGTCGGCATTCGGAGTGAAAGCATTCGGAATGTACAATGTGAAAATATCTTTTACTTTAATAGTATCAACGGTAGTATCCATGCAGCCATTATTATCTGTTACTATTAATGTGACCAAATAAGTGCCTATGTTCGGATAAGGATGTTCGGTTTCTTCGCCAATTCCATTTGAACCATCTCCAAAAATC
>JAZDMF010000149.1:0-25342 GCA_043801235.1 Bacteroidota bacterium
ACAAGAATCACAGTCAGTCAACGTCTTCTACTAATGGGATAGCAAATACTGCAGTAGGTTCCTGGTCGGGGTATGAGAATTTAACCGGAAACTACAATACTATTATGGGATACAGCGCTTTAAAAAATAACAAAGCAGGTAACGGAGCAACAGCCATTGGATATAATGCCATGTTATATGCTAACAATACTACCACTGCATTTACCAACTGTAATGTAGCAGTTGGCTACCAAGCTTTGATGGGGCCTTCAGGCGCTACTGGTAATACCGGAAACTATAATACAGCAACAGGCTACAATACACTTTTGACCAATTCCACCGGAGGCAACAATACCAGTAATGGATATAACGCGCTTTATTCTAATACCACCGCCAGCAATAACACTGCCACCGGCTATCAGTCATTATATACAAATTCTACCGGTTATTGCAATACAGCCAATGGTGTACGCCCCCTTTTCAATAATACGACTGGCAAATACAATATCGCCATGGGTGATAGCGTGCTTTTTACAAATACTTCAGGAAGTTACAATACAGCAAGCGGGGCAGGTGCGCTTTTTTCGAATGTTACGGGCAATTCAAACTCTGCATTCGGATTGCAGGCGTTATATTCTAACACCGAAAGCCAGAATACCGCTTTTGGAGTAGGATCATTATACAGCAACATATCTGGCGACAAAAATACAGCAGGAGGTTTTAAAGCTTTGTATAGTAATGTAACAGGTCCGAATAATACTGCTTTTGGTTATTATGCATTATATAATAATGCTGACAGAGAAAACACTGCTGTTGGTTATTATGCATTGTATTCTACTAATACAACCGGGGCAGGAAATACAGGCATGGGCGCTAATGCAATGTACTCTAATACATCCGGATCAAATAATGTTGCAATGGGTGTTCATGCTTTATACAATAATACAACAGCCACCCAAAATACTTCAGTAGGCGTAAATGCAGGC
The DNA here is from genome assembly GCA_043801235.1 of Bacteroidota bacterium. Lineage (GTDB taxonomy): Bacteria > Bacteroidota > Bacteroidia > Bacteroidales > CG2-30-32-10 > DAOQAK01. Next base: position 966 of record JAZDMF010000149.1, read on the forward strand.
CAAACAATTTCCACCAACGGCAACAACACATGCATAGGCTATGGCGCCGATGTTCCCTCTACTTATACTAACTGCACTTTTTTAGGATACAATGGAGGGACAAATTATATTGGCGGTAATGATGAAATGCAACTTGGTAATTCAAGCATTCAATATATAAATGCTGCACAACCTGGCTTAACTCAATATAGTGACAGACGGATTAAAAATAATATTATAGAAAATGTTCCGGGGCTTGCTTTTATTAATTTGCTCAAGCCAGTTACATACCATGTGGATGTACATTTAGAAAACAGCATAACAGGATATCCTACTAAAACTACTGTAATACCTGAAGTTTTAGATTCTCTTGGTAATGTGATAACCCCTGAAAGTTCGGTTACCTCTATTGACACTGCATTTTGGGATAGCAAATATGACATTGAAAAAGTAGCCCAAACAGGTTTGATTGCCCAACAAGTTGATTCTGCTGCTACGCAGATAGATTATGATTTTAATGGAATAAAAAAACCTGATAATCCAAATCAACTTTATGGTTTGAATTATGTCCAATTTATAGGTCCTATTATAAAAGCAGAGCAGGAATTGAGCAAATCAAACGACAGCCTTAAAGAACGCCTAAAAGTAATCGATAGCTTGATTACAGTTTTGCAAAATTGTTGTGTACTTGGGACAATTAATAGAAGCTTGAATACAACTGGCAATAAAGATTCAATTACTGCGGAATATCTAAAACTTTCAATACCTGATGCTGCAACATTGGGCGATGCACAGCCAAACCCAAATAGCGGAAGTACTCAAATTCCGTATTTCATACCTAATGATATTTTTGAAGCTCAAATAATATTTATTGATATGCTTGGTAAAGAAATACAGAAAAAAACATTGCTACCAGGTTATGGTTTGCTTAATATAGATACTAAAGATTTACCTGGCGGGGTTTACACATTCACCCTATTTGTAAACGGAAGAGTAATTGATACTAAAAAAATGGTTCGCAATTAATAAGTTAATTTTCGAAAAACCTGTTTACACTTTGTGAACAGGTTTTTCTTCTTTATTTTCAAATTAACTTATTTTTGTTCAATTAAATTAACACCTCGATCCTGAAAAAATATTTTTTAATTGCTTTTGTTGCACTTTGTATAGGTGCAAAAGCACAAATAACACTGGAACATACTTATGATTCAGCTTCTACGCTCGGAGCCTCTGGATACCTCCAAGATCAATTAATGATTATTAACTTTGAATTTTCAGGGGAAAGATATGTTAATATAAACAGGACAGGACAACTTATTAACATTTATGATATGAATCATTCATTACTAAAATCAATTTCATTTTCGGGATTTCCTAGTGTTTCTGGTAATTCAAATGACTTTCTTTATTTTTCTGAGCATTTGTTTAATAACGATAATGAAATGGAATTTATGTATATAGCACATCCGGGAACATCATTCTTTACAGGAATATATAATGAAGGCGGTATATTAATTTTTTCAGATACAGGTGCCGCAGGTATAAGGCCAAATTTTATACAACAACAATTCCCGATTTATAATACTTCACAAGGTACTAAAATGATATTAAGTTACGGAAACGGACAGGCAAAAGTATTCAGTTTACCAGGTACATTAAGTGATGATATTGCAGAAGCAAATAACAACTTAATAGCTATACAAAGCAGCAGCGTTTCCAATGCTTACCCAAACCCCACGAATAATACAACGCAAATAGATTATACGCTTCCACCAGGAATTAATGAAGGGGAAATAGTTTTTTACGATTTGTTTGGCAATGAGGTAAAGCGTTTTAAAGTGGATAAAACTTTTAATACTTTGCTTGTTTCCACTGCCGATATTGCGGTAGGCACTTACCTGTACCAGTTGCAAACCATGGGGGATAACAGTGCAGGGAAGAAGATAGTGGTAATAAAATAAAGCCCCAGGCATCAAGCGCCAAATTCAAAATTCCAAGAACTTACGCACAATCTCCCTTGGGATTTGGATTTTGGAATTTAGGATTTCTTTAAACAAATTTATGATATTTATTTTATCATTTTCTGTAACTTTTGAAAATTGTGAAGTTCAGGAAAAACACGGTAGTGTTCAGGTTATTCGCTAATTAGTTGTGTTTACTTTTTTAATGGTGAGCAATGTCACACCGAGCCTGTCGAGGTGTTGTCTCCCACGTAATTCGTTGTAAACAGACCCCTAAACAGACTCTTTGTTTCATCGTTTTACTTTCTCTCATTCTCAACTTACACATTCATAGCCTCAACTTACTTTCTTCAATGCACAACTTGCACATTCGTATTATCAGTTTACTTTCTTGCTTTATAGTTTTACTCTTTCGCTTTCTCAGTTTACATATTCCTGTTTTACACTTTACATTCCTGCATTATCAACTTGCATTCTCTTATTCTCATTTCACAATATAAGATATAGCATTTTGCTGTTTCGCTTGCTAATCTTGCACATTCCTGTATATTATTTTACTTTTTCGTACAATAATCTTACTCTTTCCCTGTTTTAATAGTAAAAGTCGTTCATTCAATAATAATTTAAATCTTGTCAGTCATGCCATCAACTTCAGAAACATCCTTTGGCGCCAAACTCCGCAAAGGACAGGATATTTTAACTTACATTTCAGGATTCACCGGCTACAATCCTCCGCGCACACAGGAAAGTGTACCCGGCTTTGGTTCTCTTATTACTACAATTATTTCCACAAACGCTACCGAAAGTAGCCAGCAGGAAAATTATAAGGTCGCAGTCGATTTGCGACAGGCTGCATTCCTTCGCAAAATTGGTTCGGTCGACAAATTGCTTTCTCCAATCAAAGGTGCTGTTGAATCACAGTTCGGTAAGAAATCAACAGAAGCCGTTACTATTAACGCTATCATTCGTAAAATGCGTGCAACCAAATTAATAAAGCTTCCTCCTGACCCGACAAATCCTGAGCAGCAATCAACATTAAGCCAGTCTGAAAGGTCTTACGGTTCAATGACTCAATTCTTCAACGACATAATTAATACGCTGACACAGTTCACAGGCTACAATCCTTCAAACACGACAATAAAAATCGTTACGTTACAGACAACTACAACGACACTGACAACATTGAACAATTCTGTAATTCAGAAAATTCAGTTGCTTAAAACTACTCGCGTAAACCGGCTTGCACTGTACGTTGACCTGAAAGACCGTGTTCAGAGAATCAAGTCATACGTAAAAGCTCAGTATGGTAATTCTTCAAACGAATATAATTTAATAAAAGGAATTTCAATCTGACACAAAACAGAATAACAAAAAAATTATTTCTTATTCTTATCCAGGAATGCCTTAAGGTCGGCATCATCCGAGGGATCGACCTGTGTTCCTACTTTATATACTGTTTTGGAAACAGGATGTTCAATGTTAATATTTATCAGTTCCGCTGATCCGCTGACAGGATGAGTACGCTTAATAGCTGTGACCTTTGCTGTTTCCCATTTTGTTTTAAATGTTTTTGCATCCTCCAGTGGCATTTCCAGTGAATAATTTGTTTTTCCGATGGAAACCTGGTACTGCCTGATATCGGCATTATACAAACTGAGTGATTCTATCTTAGGCGTAGCGAATGCATAACCTTTCGCTGATAAATCTGAACTGAAATTTGTTGTAATACCGTTAATACAATCTGATTTTACCGTAGATTTCAGTTCTAAAAAATTTTCAAGACGTTTGTTGTACTCTTCCGTAGTTTCAAATTCATCTTTCGGTTTAAGAAGATAAGCATACGAAGAAAGTTTTTCTTTAATGCATTTTTCATATTTTATACCTGTGATATCCCATATCTTCACTGAACCGTCATCTGAAGCGCTTATCATCTGCAAACCGTCGGTACTGAATGAAACTGATTTAACTCCTTTCAGATGTCCTTTCAGCGTATGAACCAGGTTGCCTGTTACAACATCGAGTATCCTTATTTTTTTGTTTTCGCCTGCAACTGCAAGATATTTGCCATCGGGGCTGTAGTTTACTGTGTTCACTGCGTTGGTATCATTCCATATGGTTTTTGAAAGTTTGGAGGTTGTAATATCCCATAGTTTTACCGAAAAATCTTCACTGCCGCTGGCAAGGGTTTTCCCGTCGGGGCTGAAAGCCACACAGTTCACAGCATTCATATGCCCTGTAAAGGTTTTCTGTATAACACCGGTAGCAACATCCCATATTTTAACTGATTTATCCCAGCTGCCGCTTGCAATTAGTTTTCCCGAAGGGCTGAAACAAACCGAGGTAACTTCACTTGTATGCCCTGACATTGTTTTCAGTTTTTTTCCTGAAGCGATATCGTAAATATTAATTTTGTTATCACCGCTGCATGTTGTCAGGGTTTTTGAATCGGGGCTGAAGCAAACAGCATTCACCCTGTCGGTATTATCGGTAAACTCTTTGTACACCTGAATTGCAGCGGCATCCCAAACAATCACTTTTCCATCCCATCCGCAACTGGCAAGGTATTTACCGTTAGGACTGTATGAAACGCACAGAACACTTCCTGTATGCTCATAAAGGGTGTCATTACATATGTATGTGGCAGCGTCCCATATTTTTACTTTCATATTCCATCCGCAGGTGGCAAATGTTTTTCCGTCGGGACTAAAAACAGCATGTGTCACTTTTAATGAATCGGCCTGCAGTGTTTGAAGGCATTCCTGCGGGCTTGCTGTGAACGGAATTATTACATGAAGGGCGAAAAAAAGACGTAAATATTTTATCATATGTCGGCGGTTTTGTGGCAGATGTCAAATTTAAAAATATTTCCTGATGAAAAATGAAAACAGTATTATTTATTTTATCATACAGGCATAATGTCACGAACGAAATCATCGGAAATTGTTATTTCAGGCACAGGAAAATTTGCGTACTTTTGCTTGCAATAACGCATGGCAAATCCGGTAAACATAAAGAATAAAAAAGCATCGTTCGAGTATTTTCTCATGGAAAAATACATTGCCGGCATAATGCTTACCGGAACCGAAATCAAATCGCTACGTGAGAGCAAGGCCAGCATAGCTGAAGCCTATTGCCTTTTTATAAACGAAGAACTTTTTGTGCGGAATATGCACATTACCGAATATACATACGGAACGTACAACAATCATGAGCCCCGCCGCGACAGGAAACTCCTGCTTACTTCAAAAGAACTGCACAAACTGAATAACAAGCTGAAAGAACAAGGCACTACCCTCGTCCCCACCCTCCTTTTCATTAATGAAAAAGGGCTTGCCAAGCTTCAGATTGCCCTTGCCAAAGGAAAAAAAATATATGACAAGCGCGAAACGCTTAAAGGAAAGGATATGCAGAGGGAAATTGACAAGGGAAAGAAATAATTTTTTTAAAATAATATTTCACCAAACACATGTAAAAAAAAGCCGCTTCAAAACAGCGGCATTTTTTATTCATTCAATATTTCTACAGCTTAAACATAAAATCATCAAAATTTCTTGGTGCGCGCCAGAAAGAATCGGTGGGTGTTCCTTTGGCTTCATCATCAGGACTAATTTCTTCTTCAAGTTCCCATGAATATTTTACACGCTGCGGTCCCTGTTTGCGGTAATATATTGCGAAAATCACGCCTGCCATCAATCCCCATAAATGGCCTTCAAACGAAATATTTTTACCGGGGAAGAAATCGGGAAAAATACCCCACACCATGCTGCCGTATAAAAAGGCAATAACCATTGTGATGGCTGCCAGTCTTGAGTCCCTTCTGAGAATTCCGCTGAAGAACAGAAAGCCGGCCAATCCGTATACCAGTCCGCTTGCACCAATATGATACGCTTCGCGCCCTGACAACCATACGCAAATACCGCTGATAAAATATATCAATAATAAAACTCTTCCCGAAATGCCTTTGTAAAAATAAAACAAGCAGAGTGTTAAAAGAAAGAGTGGAATTGAATTTGAGATAAGGTGATCAAAATTCTCATGTATGAAAGGAGCTGTAATAATTCCTACCAGTCCTTTCACTTTCAATGGCAGTATTCCCAAATACGATAAATCGAATTCTCCATAATGCTCAATAATTTTAACAAGCCACATTATTACCAGTATCAGAAAAGGAAAAATAAGGCTCTTCGGGAAATGATTTTTTTCAGTGTTCATGGCAATCATTTTTTGATTTCAGTAACAAAAATAAAAAAATAATTAAAACTTATGCGGATTTTTTTTTATGATTTTTTTCATAATATCAATAAATGTGCATTTTATCAGAAAAAGGACGTATTGGCATAATATTTTTGACGATGTCAAAATTACAAATTCAAAGTCCCAAATCCCAAGACCAAAATCCCAAGAAGTTCCACTTTTCGCTTGGGGCTTTGAATTTTGAATTTGGGACTTGGGGCTTACTTAGTGAATCCGTATTTATCGATAAGGTAAATCAGCGAAGCAATAGAAGCACTGCCAAGCTGCAGTTCGCGCTTATTTACTTTATCAAAAGTATCGGCCTCAGAGTGCTGGTAATCGAAATAGCGTTGTGAATCCGTCATGAGGCCAATTAACGGAAAGCCCAGTCCTTCCATATAATAAATATCAACACCGCTCCAGCCTTTTTTAAAATTATAAATTCCATAGGGCGAAAAAAGATCTTTCCATTTAGCAATAATGCTTACAGTATCGGCCGAAGATTGAATGGTGAAGCCATAAGGTGTGAAACCTCCTCCGTCCGATTCAATTGCAAAAAGATGCTTTTCTTTATTCTCTTTTACCAATGCCGCATACTTTTTGCCACCACGCTGGGCGCATTCTTCATCCATGAACATTACAAAACGAAGGGTATGTTCAGGTTGTATTTTCAGTTCCCTGAAAAGCCTTGCCACTTCAAGGGTTTGAACGCATCCTACGCCATCATCATGTGCTCCCTGACCCAGGTCCCATGAATCAATATGCCCGCCGATGGTGATGATCTCATCAGGCTTTTCACTTCCTTTTATTTCGCCAATAAGGTTATAGGATTCCGTTTCAGGATAAAATTTACAGTTAGTTTTGAAATGAAAAATAAGCTCATAATCGGTTTTCAGCCATGTACTGAGAAGGTCTGCATCATTAGTACTTATAGCAACTGCAGGAATTTTGGTGACATTCGTATCGTATTGCATGATTCCCGTATGAGGATAATCTTCGCCGGCAAGCGACAACGATCTGACAATAACGCCTACAGCCCCATATTTTGCAGCCTCGGCGGCACCGTGAAAACGCCGGTCAACAGCATCGCCATATGCTTCAAAAGTGTTGTAAAAGGTATCTGCCATTGCTTTATTAAAAAAAAACCAACTTACCTGTTAGTATTTTCTTTCCCAGTTTTTTCAGCTGATCCATATTATTTATTTCTATCACTTCCGCGTTGATTCCGTCAACAGGTGTGGCTATTGATTCGCCAAGTGCACAAACATTCACTTCCTTCGATCCGAAAACTTTCGATGCCATACTTGCAGTTTCCTTTTCTCCCCTTTCCCAGTGATGAACATAAAGCTTCTGGCTATATATAGTATCCATATCCATGGACTGCATTATGAGCTTAGCCCATTCCAGGGCAGCAGCTGACTGGGGCGATCCGCATAAACGCCCACCGATTTTTGTGCACAAATTTTCAAGGTTATTGTAAGCTTCATCATCCGATAACGCTTCATTATAGAAATACTTCACCATTATGCTGTCGGGTTTCTGAGCTTTTCCGTTGATTATGAAAGCACAAACGAGAATAATAAAAATCACATTCTTCATCAGAAAAAATTTTTGTAAAGATACCCAATCACAATTAAAAATGCAATCATTCCCCATTAATTGATTAAGGAATTATTAATGGAAGCAATATATAGTTATACTTTGTATGGTCATAAATTGAGTTTTTTTATTATTTTATTTACCCCTCTTTCTTTAATTCTTCCCTGCGAGCAAGGGAGAAAATAATGTAAACTCAATTTATTCCAGTTCATGGTATAGTACTGAATGCGCTTACCTTTCGATACCCCCCCCGATTAACTACCATTGACGTATTTTTCTAAATAAATAATATTGAACGAAATAAATAAGAGTCCACTCTAAAAAGTATTTTTTTTGAAAATCAGCTTTGCCAACGCCCTAAAGGGATGCTGATTTTCAGCGACTTCCCTTTAGGGATTAAGGGCAAAAAGTCGCTGAAAAAAGAAATTAGGGCTTTTTATAGTGGACTCAAATAATGAATAATGAATAACGAATTTTGAATATCGAACTTGAATTCAGCCGTCATTTATATTGCTTTTTTTGTAAAAAATTATCCCTCGGGGTGACATTGCTCAAGGTGACCAAGCGCACAGGTGTCATGCTGAGTAATGTCAGGCTGAGTTTATCGAAGCCTTATCGAAGCATGGTGGGGCTATACTATGAATGGCTTAAATTTATACTTTCTACAAAGGTAATCAGTAACATTAGTAATCGGTAATCAGTAAGAAATACGACCGATTACCGTTCACCGATAACTGATTACAAAATGTACAAATTTATCCCGTTTGATGTATAACTATATTATGCGCTCATTTATATATTTAAACATATTTTTTAAAACAGTAAAAAAATCAAGTGATTTTTTTTACATTTGCCCCACTTCACACAATTACAGATATTTAAAAAATCATTATATGAAAAAGACCACAGCACTTTTAATTGTATTTTTTACTAGTGTTTTCATTGTAACGGCACAGCAAAACCAGCTTATTGAAGAAAGAACATCGGCTTCTGAAAACCTTGAGGTGTTCAAAGGCACTATCGGCGATTCATCATTAGGTGTTATGAAAGAACTGGTAAGGAAACAGGATGACCTGATCGAGGCCGACCGCGCCATTATTGACGGGTATCTATATTCACTAAAGAACAACGCTGACAGCCTGAAACGGATGAACACAAATCTAATTATCGATAAAGAAATGCTCGATAAGGAACTTATGATAAATAAAGATTTATTGTTCTACGGCATGATAGGTGGCGGCGTAATATTTATTCTTTTTATACTGTTCCTGATTTTATTTTTTATTGCCTCAGGGAAAAAGAAAAAATTTAAAAAACTTGTGGATGATGTGGAAAAAATGAAACAGGCCAACCAGAAAGAAATTGAGCTGGCAAAGAAAGATGTGGAAACAATGAAAACCGTTGCCCGTAAAGAAATAATGCAGGCGAAAGAAGAACTTAACAAGGATGCAAGAAACATGCAGGCTAAAATCGATTCGCTTTCAGCCGAAAAATCAAGCCTGGAGAAAAAAGCCGGCGATAAAGCATTTGAATTTTCACAAATGCAGCTTCGGCTCAATACCATTAAGGATGATTATGAGAAAAAACTTGCAGAAGCGAATGCAGGAAACGCAAATTTCACACGCGAAAAACTTTTGCTCGAAAAACAAATATTCGATAAAGGACTGGAAATAGATAACATTATAAAAGAACGCGATGATGCAAAACAGGAACATTCTGATTTAAAGGTACTCTATGATAAAGAAACCACAGAACGTAAGGCATTTGAAGAAAAACTTACTGAAATTGAAAATGAAATGCGTAACATTGTTCCAGCCAACACTGGCGAAATTGACACACTGAAAAATGAAAACGAAAAACTGCGCAACGACATCAACAACCTGAGCGAGTACAGGAATCTTTATGAAAAAGAATTATTTGACCGCAAACAACTCGAAGACCGCCTGGCCGAAAAAGAAAATGAACTCAGAAATATGACTACTGTCAACACGAATGAAGTGGATGACCTGAAACGCAACAACGAAGGGCTTCTCGAAGACATTGAAGAATTGAACAAACGCATTGACCGTGAAGTACAAGGCAGGAATATGATCGAAGACGAACTCCGCAAATTTATTGATGAACTGAAAAATTTAAGGTAAAAAACATAAACCCATGGAAAACACACCTGAAAACGAAAAGGACAAATTAGAAGTAGCCAAGAAACTTATCAATGTTGTAAAACAACAGTTTGAAGAAGAAAACCAGCAACTCAAGAAATACCGCAACGAATATTACCGCGCTAATGATTTTTCTGTCAGCAAATTTTTTACATACAATGGCCCCAATTATTACCTCGACAGGAAAGCGCTCGTATTTAATATTTTCATAGCTCCTAATGGCGACAGCGTAGAATTTTTCAAACAGGAAATAATTAAACAAATTCCTTCCTTCACACAAAAAGAAACGCCTTACGTTATTGACCTTTACTGCGAAGTGCTGCTGCATGTAATGAAAATGGATATCGATCTTTACATCAGCAAATATGCAATAAGCACCGATGGCGATGATTTTGTGGTGGCCATAGAATATTTCGACCAGTATATTGCCGAAGATGCTGCTTACCTTGTAAGCGACTGGTTCCGCTCCATTGCCGAAAACCGCAAATTAGATTTCAACGGACAGTTTCTGAAACTGCAGGCCGATTTTGACAAAACATTTTTTGGCGGACCAACATTCTATTCGTTATATGAGGCCGGCCTTAAAATGAATATTCCCATAATCTACCTTTTCGAAGAAAACGAATTCCAGTGGGGCTATGGTAAAAAGCAGCTTCGCGGGCGTTCCACCATTTTCCATACCGATGGAATAAAAGATACTGAATTCACCATGTATAAAGATATGGTGGGTGAATTCCTGATGATGTGCGGCTTCCCTACTCCCATCGGCAAAAACTGTTTCGATGAAAATGAAATTGTGAAAGAAGCGCTGAAACTCGGTTTCCCGGTGGTGGTGAAACCTGTTGCCGGACATAAAGGACAGGGCGTTACTACAGGAATAGAAAGTGAAGAAGAAGTCAGAAAATCATTTAAAAAAATCATAAAGGCTGCGCAGGATGCAGGCACTGCTTTTGAAGGAGCCATTGTTCAGCAGCAGATATACGGCACCGATCACCGCCTGCTGGCAGTGGGAGGAAAATTTGTTGCCGCCCTCGAACGCGTTCCTGCTTTTGTAGATGGTGATGGTTCTCATAACATCGAGCAATTGATAGCCATTGAAAACGATAAGCTGATACGCATTGACAATGCACGTTCCCCGCTTAGCAAAATAAAGATCGATGATAACCTGAATGAATTCCTGAAGCTGCAAAACCTCAGCCTGCAGCATACACCGAAAGAAGGAGAAAGAATAGTGCTGCGCCGCGTGGCCAATATTTCTGCAGGTGGAGTTTCCATAAATGTTACACCAAAAATTCATCCCGATAATGTTCAGCTTGTTGAAGATATTGCCGCTTACTTCAATGTAAAATGTTTGGGTATTGATGTGCTGTCGCAGGATATTTCGAAATCGTGGCATGATGGAAACTTCGGAATTATTGAAATCAATGCAGGTCCCGGAGTTTTCATGCACCTTGCCCCAGCCTATGGCGGTTCCATCAATGTTCCTGAATTTATTATGAGAACTCATTTTCCGAAAGAAGGCTCGGAAAGAATTCCCATCATAGCCTGCAACAAAATCTCCGACAACCTATCAAACTGGCATAACCACAGGCTGCATGAAATAAAGAACGATTTGTTTTATGCCTGCCTTAACCAGCACGGTGTTTTCTTTAACGGGCGCTGGTTCTATAAAAACGAGAGCCATGAACAGAATGTAAAAATGATTCTTCGCCATCCCAAGACAGCTTTTGCATTATTCACTCATACCAAAGATGATATTTACGATTACGGAACCCTGCATGTTGGCGCCGATATTGTTTTGCTCGATGATGCCGCCGGAGCTGAAGAAAGCACGCTTAAAGCACAATTGCTTCCGGGCGGAACACTGATAGAAATAATAGAAAATGAAATACATGTTACTGAAAACTGCGAAGAAAAAGAAAAAATGTATTTCGATAATCCTGCAGATAAAGACAATAAAATTATGTCAGTGATAGAACCCCGTCTGCATGGATTAATTGGGAAATATGAATAAAACTAATATAGAAAATAGCAGATAGCAAATATCAAATAGTAAATTGAAGAAGCGGCAGAAATTTGCCGCTTTTTTGTTTTAGGTATTATTATAGTTAGCATTTAACTTATTTATATCCTCATCAAATCTATTGCTATTATCAATTATTTGCATGACTGCACAAGCTTTAAGAAGACATATGTATCATTTGAAAAATTAAATTCCATTTTATGTTACACACAAAGGTTTGAATAATCCAAATCAAAAGCAATAAATTTGATTTCATTAAATTCACACAAGTCCTATTATTATGTTACGTGTCTTTATCAAATTACTTCCTGCGAGGAATTAGTCTTCCTTTATCAGGTACAACCTGTTGTCCTCAATTAAATACATTAAGGGTGCAATTTGAATTCCCGGGTACCTGAGGCGTAAGCGCTTTGTTTCGCTCAATACAAAATCAACTTCATTTTCAATTTCAAAAATCGGAGCAAACTGTCTGAAATGTTCTTCTGCAGATACTTTGTCCCATCCGGCATTATCAACCAATCCCTTTACGAATTGGTCTTTCCTTGAGAACAGATTCACCATGCCGCAATTATTATGTCCGATAAGCGCTATATGACTTACCTGCCCTACAGCGATTGCGTATGAAACTTTAAATTCGCTGTATCTTAAATTTGCCCCGCCTGTACGTATAATAAAGGCAAAGTTATCAGGGATGTGTAAATATTTTCTGTTATCCATGCACATTCCGACCAATATTTTCGCAGTGTCATATGTATCAAATGTCCGATTAAGATTATGATACTCAATAAGAAGTTCTATCGGTGTTCTGTGATACTCAGGCAAAATGTCTTCAGCCTTTGATATACTTATAAGTTTATTCATTTATAATTGTTTTTTTTACAAATGTATTAAGATTATGCAAACTGTGGATTCTTATATATTTGCAGTTAAATTCATTTTATGATCTGGTCGTCTCTGATTATTATCCTTATTATTATTTTATTGGATTTTCTGTCATTCCATGCATTGAAACATGCCTTCAGGATAAAGCAGAATACTTCTTTAAAGAAAAAATTCAAATACATTTTCTGGTCATTATCCATTTTGATTGCTTTATTTGGCATGGTATATTTTGTGTCGCTACGCTTTTCATCAAAACCCGATTACATTGTTTACAGAAATTATTTTAAACTTGCCGGAATATTTTTTGTTTTCTACATTCCAAAAATTTTCTTTATAATTTTTTATGTTATCGAGTTACTGATCAGGTTTCCCGCAATTATTTTAAAACAAAAGAAAAAAGAAAATAAGATATTAAGTTTTTTTTCATCATTCAGGATACTCAGCATTACAGGCGCTTTCATTGCTGTAATATTTTGCCTTATTGTTGTTCACGGCATTTTTATCGGCCGCACCAATTTCAAAGTTGAACATGTTACACTTCCATTTAAAGACTTACCAAAAAGTTTCGATGGTGTAAAGATTGCATTGATTTCGGATATGCACCTTGGCAGCTTCGGCGATTCGCTGGATGTTAAAAAGGGAATCGACCTGATGATGAACGAAAAGCCCGACATCATTTTTTTTACAGGCGACCTTGTAAATAATGAATCGGAGGAAGCCGGAGTTATGATGTGCGAACTTACACGCATGCACGCACCGTTCGGAATGTATTCCATACTTGGTAATCACGATGTGGGCGATTACCGGCGCTGGAAAACCATTGAAGAAAAAAATGCAAACCTCGATCTTCTGAAAGCCCTTGAAGAAAGAGCAGGTTTTAAACTGCTTATTGATGAAAATTTTATTTTAAAAAAGAACAATGATTCCATAGCAATCATCGGGGTAAACAGCTGGGGACTCCCTCCTTTTAAAAGCTACGGCGATCTCAATAAAGCTATGAATGGCGTGAACGATGTTCCTTTCAAAATACTGCTCACTCATAGTCCTGTTCACTGGGATAAGGAAGTTTCCGGGAAAAAAGATATCCAACTATCACTGTCAGGTCACACACATGCCATGCAGTTCGGTATCAATTGCTGCGGAATTTTCTGGAGCCCCTTAAAATGGATGTACCCGCACTGGGCCGGATTATACAATGAAGGTGAACAATATCTATATGTGAACCGCGGCTTTGGCTATATCGGATATCCCGGAAGAATAGGCATGACTCCTGAGATAACAATAATCGAATTGAAGAAGAAGTAAAAATAATTCAGAAGTCAGAATGCAGAAATAAGCAGCAGCCTTCAGCCAATTTTTAACTGACTACCGATAACCGATAACTGTTTACTTATTTACTGGTTTGTTATTTTTTCTTCGCGTCTCTGCGGCTTAGCGTGAAAATTTATTTGTAACCAATCGCAGCATATCCTACCCAGTGATGCAAAGTGGCAATGGCAGTCTTTCCCATTTGTAGGTCATCAACAGGCAAAGGTTTCCGGGTAATGCTTGTTGAATAGCCCATTTTAACGCCTGCAAGTTTTTTATCAGCAGTAATTTCACTTAAGTACATTCCTGCCATCAGCCCGAAAGGTACGCTGTAACGCCCACACCACGGCCACCGGTATTCACGCCAGTTCTCCGGCTGTACGGTATAATTGAAAAACTTATGAATGCTTGCAGTATCCAGTACAGGGAGTAATGAGTTATCGATAATTTTTTTTTCGTGATTCACAGCTTTTTCATATCCAGCGCTGTCGCAGCCATAGCTTGCATAATTCTTTCCGCCCCAGTCTTCATCGCCGTAATGAACGGCATCGTTCGAAATCACAAGCGCTATGTCATTACCCCATATAAGTTTATTGTCTTCCATCACTTTTGCAAGTGCTGCGGCAAACTGCCTTGCATACTTGTTCATCATATCAAAACTCATATATGGAACGAGCACAGGAACAATCTGAACATCGCGCCTGTGGTATTGCAGGAAAGGCACTATGGCTTCTACAGAATGTTCGGACTGCTGCAGGCTGTCATGTACTACATACATGCCTTCCGGTAGTTTCTTCATGATTTCATTCCGCAAATAAGAAACCGTAATGTTCCCGTAGGGTTCTTTCCATTCGTCAAAACTGTCGAATACAAGTTTTTGTTCAATTTTATATTTTTTGGCTTGATGTGCAACGCCGAAAATAATTACAGTCTTAGCTCTGATATATGGAGCCAGGCTTTCGTAAAGATAACCCGCATAGGTATAATCATCGTGAGGGCAGATTGACAGCCTGAAGGAAGTGCCGGCATTGACATAATTCAGTTTATTTATTGAATCGTAATAAGTATCATAACAACCATGAATCCTTTTGATGACCGAATCAATTTGCCATGTTTTGGTTGCAAAACCTATTGTGTCGACAGGTTGCCTGACCTTTTTCTGGGCATTTAACTGAATGGTCAGAAAAAAAGTCAATGAAAAAAATATGAATCTTTTCATGTAGCCGGTTTTTTATGGAACTCAGGGTATTAATAAATTTATACAAATATAAAGAAACCAGTTGCATATTTATTCATAATTTCACCGCCATAAAATCATTTTAACCATTAAATATTTTTTTTTCATGCTACCAAAAGTTATCATCCACAACACAATTTCGCTTGACGGATCTTATACCGACATTATAGCCGATATGGAATTGCACTATGGCATTGCAGCTTCTTTCGGAGCACAGGCATACCTCGCAGGCTCAAATACAGTAAAAAGTGCCTCAATTAAAATCCCTGCCGAAAAAAAATCGGATTTTATTAAACCTGTTACCGATAAAAATGATCAGAGGCCTTATTGGGTAATAGCAGACAGTCGCGGACAGCTTCTGGGAATGCTTCATTTACATAGACGCATGCCTTTTATTAAGGATATTATTGTGCTGGTATCAGAGAAAACTCCTGAGAAATACCTGAAATACCTTGAAGAAAGGGATTATGACATTATTTATTCAGGCAAAGATCATGTGAATCTCAGTGATGCTTTTCAGGCCTTAAGAAAAAACTACGGAATTAAAAAACTTATTGCAGATACAGGCGGAATGCTTGATTGCGTATTGCTGAACCAGGGCCTTGCAGACGAGATAAACCTTTTGATTGCACCCCAAATTAACGGTCACAATAAAATCAAACTGTTTGATTTCATCAGCGAAAACAGCAGCATCGGGCTTAAACTAATGAATGTATACAGGCATCCGAACGGGTTTACACAGTTGCATTACAAAGTCATAAAATAATTTATGTCAAATGGCAGATGTTAAATGTCAAATGTATGTCTTGGTAATTAAATGTTTTCTGTGATTATGATTTCTGCCTGATTTTTTTATTTTGAAAAATGTTCATATCTTTACCAAAGAAATTCAAAGCTATGAGAACAAAACATATCTTTTTTCTGGTGGCAATTTTTGCTGCATCATTCTTCTTTGGCTGCAACAAAGATGAAATGCTTGAACCACACGAACCAACTCCCGATTATCGTGATCAGTTCGAAGGTACTTATCAGTGCCGCCAGGTTAATGTACTGAAAGAGGAAATCACTAATATCTACATTGATACTACATTTGACGACACTATTTACGTTGAAGTTATTGTAGATCATAACCTGCCCGGATACATACGTGTTGGCGAACGTGAAATCCCGGTTGATGCCACCGGAATATATACCGAGTACAAATATTCCCTGAAACTTGTAAACGACAGCCTATACATCAACAAACAGTTCGGAGGTGGAGGAACCTATACCGATACGAACATCTGGGGAAAGAAACAATAAGAAAATTATTTTATGTCAAATGTGTTACAGCAAATGTCAAAAGGCAAATGTTGATGATTTTACAATTGTTATAAAATATTTTCTATTGTGCCTTCGACTATCCAATAAAAACGCTGCTCCTGAAATATTTTACTATTCTCAAGATTGTTCATTTCACAATAATTTTTATTCTTACATTCAGAAATCCGGATGATTCTATGAATACATTAATAAAAGATTTCAATTCAACTGCTTCTTTGCCCGAAAAAGCACTGATAATGGTATTCGATCTTGAAGGGTTTTCAAAGTTTTTTAACCAACCCGATGTTCACGATTATGTTCCAAAATACCTTAATGCCGTATTTAACTCAATAAATCTGTGTATTGAAGGAGGCGATGCATACTGGCGACTGAAGAGCCTGAGAAAAACTCCTTATGCCTCACTGCCAAAACCCATACACGTTAAGTACCTCGGCGACGGAGGTATGTACATCTGGAGTTACAACGACTTAAAAACCGGCGATATCGTTTCACTTATTAACCGCCTCTGGATTCTGGCAAATAATTTTAATAAGATAAATCTCAGGGCCGGCGAAGAAGTTCCTGTGTTTGAAACCCCGAAAAGAATACGGTTCGGCATTGCCGCCGGTTCGGTTTACAAGCTTACATATAAAGAATCAGGACAAGAAGAATACATCGGTTATTGCATTAACCTTGCAAGCCGGTTGCAAAGCTATTGCAGGGAAATTGGATTCATTGTTTCCGCACGGCTTGAAGTTTCCAATTTCCTCCTTCAGGAATTCGATTACAAGAAAGTAGTCGCAACAAATATTAAAGGCTTCCCCAGTGAAATTGTAATCATTGACAGAAACGATTACAATAACCTTGATAAGTCAACAAAAGAAACATTATTCAAAGAATGTCTTGTGTAAATACAGTACACTTTCAAATTTAATTTAGCAGACACGCTTCTTACTATTAAAATCATTTCTGATTAATAATCAAATGTCATATTGAGCCTGTCGAAATATGACCTCGACAAGCTCGGTCTGACAGTTTATCTTTTATATATCAATAGTACAATGAAGTAGAAAAGAATATTTTGAGGTTAATTCAGAATAAATTTCCCTGAAGCTATTACAATATCTTTCTCAGATAATTTATAAAAATACATTCCATCCGACAGACCCTGCCTGTTAATGTAAATAGTATTTCCCGAAATATTTTTTATTCGTTTCACAATATTTCCGAGAACATCAAATATTTTCAACTCTGCATTATTAAAATTTTTATCTGAAACAATTTCTGCAGAATTTGAGAAAGGATTTGGTGTAAATTGGATATTAACAACATTACTATGCTCTGATATTCCTGTGCAGGGATCAACAAAAACCTCAACAGAACCAGAAGTGGTACATCCATTGCAATCCACAACTGTTAAGTTATAAGATGAAGTAGTAAAAGGACAAACAATAATTACTTGTACTGTTTCACCAGTGTTCCATAGATATAAATAAGGAGCACAACCACTATTAACCGAAACAGAAATAGTTGAACAATCGCCCTGGCAAATTGTATCAGGAACTGCTGATACAGAAACACTGGGATTCTGATTAATAGTAATACAGACATTACCCGTCATATTTCTCTGGCAGAATGTTGTAGTATTCTGCCCATAGGCAGTATAGCAGCATGAATCAGTAAATATCCCGAAATTAATGGCAGCGCCTGTTCCCGCAACAGTAACTCCCGTATAATTACCACCGCAAAATAAATAATAATCTATTCCAATTTCAGAACCTGATAAGCCAACAGACAATCCTGAGCCATCTTCACAGTATGAACCGCCTCCGGTTAAATTATATGCAACAGGCAGCGGATAAACTGTAAGAACTGCAATATTACTTGTGTCATCACCCACGGCATTGGAAACAATACACTGGTAATTACCTGCATCTCCAAGAGTAACCGGATTAATAGAAAGTGATGAAGAAGTGGCTCCCAGTATGTCACTTCCGTTAAGTTGCCACTGATATGTTAAGGCATCACCTGATGCAAGAACATTAAACATTGTATTATTTCCCTCACATGTAGTGCCGTTCATTGGCTGCATAAAAATTTCAGGTGCAATGGTATAGTTAACTATCAGCCGCGGGATCAAAGAAGGATCAATATATTCATGAGGTGGAAAAGTAATGAAGTCGTTAAAAATATTTCCGCTCATAAGGCTGTCGTTTGAATCATTTGCAGGATTACCCATTGCCGGAGCCATT
This sequence comes from Bacteroidota bacterium, assembly GCA_043801235.1. Lineage (GTDB taxonomy): Bacteria > Bacteroidota > Bacteroidia > Bacteroidales > CG2-30-32-10 > DAOQAK01. The sequence continues at coordinate 19,901 of JAZDMF010000149.1, forward strand.
GTAGGGTCATCAGGATCCTTTAGCTGAATTGTACAAAACGAATTTCCCTGGTTGTAATCCCTGTTAAAAATCTGTTTAATGTCAACAGACGAGGTCCATCCTGCAGTAGTACCAAAGCCAATAAGCTGGATGATGGTATCCGTCCTTATTAGGTTCCATAATGTCGTTTCCTGATCGCTTTCAAGCCATCCCTGGCTGTTCACATTCATTAATTTTATATCTCCGTCCCAGTTGATTCCAACTAATCCGACATACACCTCAAGATAAGCATCCGAAACCACCGCATTATCAGGAACGGCAGAAATATCAAATTTCATCAGGGTGTTCTTGCCAAGCCCACCGCCATATGTTACTAAATAAACATCGGCTACAGGGTTCAGTGTATCGCTGTGCTGGGCAATAGCCGTGGTGTTTCCTGCAACAGCAATCATCAGAGAAAGGAGAAGTTTTTTCATAGATTTATTTTTAGGTGGGAAAAAGAATTTAACTAAAAGACGGAAAAAATAAATACGAGTTGCCCCGCAAAATAATTTATGATCGCTGCAGAGTTACGGATCATTATATTTAAAACGATAAAGCAGAAAATAAAAAAAGCGGATTTTTTTTCCGCTTAATCAGTTTTTCATTTACAGTATGATGCTATTCTCTGTTCACAATGAATTTTCCGGAAGCTGATAAAATATTCTTTTCTGAAATTTTATAAAAATACATCCCGTTCCGCATCCCGCTTCTTTCAATGTAAATTGTATTGCCCGAAATATTTTTTATTTGTTTCACAAGATTGCCCAGCATATCATATACTTTAAGTTCTGCATCATTAAAATATTTGCTTGAAGTTATTTCTGCTGAAGTTGAAAAAGGATTTGGAGATAATTGAATATTTACTGCATTATTATTTTCATGTATTCCAGGACATACATCAACAATCACAGTAGCGCTTCCCAAGGCAGTACAACCACTACAATCCACGACCGTCACAGTATATGTTGTTTAAGAAGCAGGGCAAACAACAATTGTTGGTAAGTTTCCTCCCGGCGGTAGACTCCATTGATATAAATAAGGAGGACAACCACCATTTGGTATAGCTGTAATTGTTGAACAATCGCCCGGGCATATTGTATCAATAGCTACGGTAACAGTTACGTTTGAATTAGGGTTAATTGTAACGCATGCATTTCCATTCATAGTGTCAGAGCATAAAAATGCATTAATTGCAACTACAGTATAGCAGCATGCAGTTGTTTGATATCCGAAACCAAGAGCGCTGCCTGTTCCACTCATCAGACCTCCTACACTGACACCGTTGCATTGCAACTGGTAGTTCACCCCTGAATCAGAATCGCTGAGGCCTACGGAAACACCAGCACCCCCGCTGCAGTATGAACCTCCGCCAGTAACATTATAAACTGCTGGTGATGGGTTAATAGTGACACATGAACTTCCATTCATATTATTCTGGCAAGCTGTTGTAGCATTTTGTGCAACCACAGTATAGCAACATGCTGTTGTTTGGTTTCCAAAACTTATAGGTGCTCCTGTACCCGTAATAGTTGGTCCACTGTATACGCCATTACAATACAAATAATAATCTACACCTATATCAGAACCCGATATACCAATTGGTAAACCAGGCCCACCGCTGCAATATGTACCGCCGCCGGTAACATTATATGCCGTAGGTAGTGGATTTACTGCAACAGTAATGGAATTAGAGAATGCTGAACACCCCAATGCATCTGTTCCCAGTACAACCACAACATCACCATCATTCAAAGTGCAAGTTGTAAAAATATTTGATGGACCTGGTCCCTGCACCGAAGTTGCATTAATATAGAATTCATAAGTAGTTGCTCCACCTGCAGTAAATGTTATACAATCACCTGAACATATTGTATTATCGGCATCAGAACTAATAAGGATGACAACAGGAGTTGAAGGGTCATTTAATGTAGCTCATGCACTTTCGGTGCACCCATAAAAATCAGTAACTGTAACACAATAAGAACCTGCACATAATAATGTTGCTGTTTGCCCTGTCTCCATATTACTCCAAATATATGAATATCCGGGCGTGCCTCCCGAAACATTGGCTGTAATTGTTCCATCACACCCGCCACAAAAACTTGGATCTGTTGTTGAAAAAGTGACGGTAATTTCCGGATCTACGGTAATAGTAACACAATCTGTTGCCGTGCATCCTGCAACATCAGTAATAGTAATACAAAAAGTAGTTGTAGTTGAAGGACATGCTGTAGGATTAGGCAGAGAAGAATCATTTAAAGCAGCTGCCGGAACCCACTGGTACGAATAGGGTGGTGTTCCTCCAGAAGCTGTGGGCGAACCGCCAAGAATAACGCAATTACCAAAGCAAATTGTTTGCGGATTGCCTGCATCAGCAATAATTTCTGGATTCACCGATAAAACAGCCACATCGCTTGTGTCAGTTCCGAATGCATTAGTTACAATGCAGGTGTAATTTCCGGATTCTGCAGATGTAGCGGGATTAATAGTAATTGTATTTAATGTTGCTCCGCCGATATCGCTTCCATTTCTCTGCCACTGGTATGAAAGCACACCATCTCCTGTCGCAGTAATGCTCATTGTAGCAGAATCGCCGAAGCAAACCGAAGCAGCTGCAGGCTGCGATGTAATATATGGAAGCAATACATAATTAATGGTAAGCTTTGGAATAAACTGCTGGCTTATGAATTCATGCGGGGGATATATGATGTAGTCATTGAAAATATTTCCGCTCATCAGGCTGTCGTTCGAATCATGAGCAGAGGTTCCGTTCATGGGGGCCATCGTAGGATCATCAGGATCTTTAAGCATTATTGTGCAGAATATATTTCCCTGAATGAAATCTTCGTTGAAAATCTGTTTAATATCAACCGATGATGCCCAGCCTGTAGTCGTACCGAAACCAAGCAATTGTTGCACAGTGTCGGTTCTTAAGAAGTTCCACAGCGTTTGTTCGAGATCAGTTTCAACCCATGACTGGCTGTGAACATTCATAAATTTCACATCTCCGTCCCAGTTGAGTGCCTTTATTGCAATATAAACCTGCAGTGTAACATTTGTCGCCGCTGCATTTACGGGTATTGACGAAATATCAAATTTCAAGAAGGTGTTCTTGCCTTCGCCCCCGCCGAATGTTTTTATCCAGACATCGTCAACGGGATGCAGCGTATCGCTGTGCTGTGCATATAATGGAATTATAATAACCCCTGTCAGCATGCACATAAGCGTGAGTATTATTTTTTTCATATACCTGAATTTTAGTGTAAGTATTTTGATAAATCTATTAATGCTAATGAATCTAATGCAATGTTCATAATCAAATAACGCTATGTCATTCTGAGTTCCTGCCTGCCGGTCAGGCAAGTATCGAAGAATGACCAGATAAGACAGAGGTTGTCATACATCGACATGCTCAGCATGACTTATAATTTAGATTTAACTTTACACTAAATGTGATGTAAAAATAAAACAATTTCAAGGAAAAGTCAAGAAAATTATTGCCAAAAAGAATTTTTTATGGCATTTTATTTGATACATTTTGGAAAAAAAAATTAATTTTACGTCAAAATCAAAAATCATGAAAAGAAAATTTTTACTGTGTTTAATACTAAGCACTGTCATCATCGGGGTTTTGGTTTCATTAAACCAGAAACAAAGCATAGCAAAACCACTCATTTCAAAATCAAAAATCAATGATTGTTCTTTTAATGGGATTCAGTTGTATGGAAAAGTGCAGGTGGTTGATGCTTTTCCCGATATTAAAATACAAGTAGTAGATGCTTTTCCCGATTTGCGCGTGCAGGTTGTCGATGCCTTCCCTGATCAGTGCGGAAAATGGCAGTTCGTTGATGCATTTCCTGATTTCAAGATACAGTTCGTTGATGCTTTTCCTGATATAAAAATTCAGTATGTTGATGCATTCCCCGGATTACCATAACATATACTGCTCACTGGATAAATTTCCGCATTCATAAAAAGCCCCAAGTCCCAAATCCCAAGTTTCAAGAACCAAGAACTACGCTACAAGCCCTCTTTGAATTTGGGACTTATAATGCAATGTCGTTTAGTTAAGGACTCCGAAGGAGTCAAATAATAATAACCACGGCGAACCCATGGAAAAAAAAAATATGTGAAAATGAACCCTGAAAAGGGTTCAATATTTTTCATTAACTAAACGACATTGACTTATAATGTGGAAATTGGGTCATAAAAAAAATACAAGGTTTTATCTCATTTTTTGTATAAAATGAAATAAAAAAGCCTCTGAAAATTCAGGGGCATTTTTTTTATTATGTATGACGAGATTAAACTTCTTTTGCTTTTTTATTCAAAGGTAATATTCCTGCCAGATCGCCGATAACATTAACCAGTTCAGAACCGGTTGGAATAACGATCTTGGCATTTTCAGAAAGCGATTTTTCCATGGCTTCCAGTTTCCGTAACACCTGTGCATTGCCTATAAAGTATTTATCGGCTGCTTCATTAACAAGCCTGATAGCTTCAGCCTCGCCTTCCGCATGAAGTATTTTTGATTTCTTGAAACCTTCAGCTTCTTTTATTTTTGCGCGTTTTACACCATCGGCAACCGTTTCAGCAGCTGTAGCGAAATCGATTGCTGCAATTTTTTCATTCTCGGCCTTTACCACTTTATTCATTGTTTCCTGCACATCCCTGGGCGGATCTATTTCTTTCAATTCCGTCCGTACGATTTCAATACCCCAGTTTTGGGTTTCGATATGCAGGGTTTTGTGCAGTTCAGAGTTTATTTTTCCACGTTCACTATTAGCTGACTTTAAGGTTAATGTGCCTATAATATTACGAAGTGTAGTGCGGGCAAGGTTAACGATCTGCCATTTATAATTGTTTACATTATACTGCGACCCTTTAACACTTACTTCATCGTCTTTCACCTTAAAATAAACCTGGGCGTCAACGCTGGCATTCAGATTATCGTTGGTGATGATCTCCTGCGATTCAGCATTTACCATCTGTTCGGTAATGTTTACCTGGTACATTTTTTCGATGAAAGGAATAATCCAGTGAAAGCCCGGTGAAGCAAATCTGCTGTATTTGCCTAATCGTTCAATAAGCCCTTTATGTGTTGGCCTTACAATTCTGGCACCCAACAGGAAAAAAAACACAATTCCTGCAGCAATATAAATTAAATACATTTTACCTCCTTTTCTAAGTAATGTTATTTGATTTAAAAAAAATAAAGATAGGTATAATAACCCAATAGATGAAAATTATATTTCGGGAAAAGGAATAATCGTAATCTTCAATAAAAACTGAAAATGAAGTATGATGAACTTATAATTAATCGCCAGCAAAAGCAGGGCTATGAAAATCCCAAACCACAAATTCCATTCTGATAGCTATCCGGAACAAATAAATTTCAATTTTCAAAATTCCAATAATCAA
>JAZDMF010000151.1:0-2118 GCA_043801235.1 Bacteroidota bacterium
TACTTTATCATATCAGTTTTCTGCTGCTGCTGATATGGCTGCTGACGGAATATACGATATGATATCCATGACAGAACTTGCCGGAGACGCCGACAATTCAAACGATGCAGCTTTCAAAACAGTCGATAATTATCCTGTAATTTCTTCTTATCCTTATATTGAGAATTTTGATGGTCCTGATGCATACTGGAATGCAGGAGGAACAAGTTCATCGTGGGCTTTGGGCACTCCGGCAAAACCTGTAATAAACTATCCGTCTTCCGGTCCGAATTCATGGGTAACAAATCTTACAGGCAGCCATAATATGAATGAAAATTCATGGGTTGAAGGGCCTTGCATGGATTTCACCAGTTTAGACAATCCTTATGTGCAATTAGATGTATGGACTGAAACTACTATAGGTGTGGGCACGCTGGAAGTTTCTACTGATTTTGGCACCACATGGTCTATAATAGGAGCAAATGGTGATCCCAATAACTGGTATAATGGAAGCATGCTTGGAGGAACAGGCTGGTCGGGCAGCAGCGCCGGCGACTGGAGTTCTGCGGTACATAAACTTGACGGCATTGCCGGCGTTCCCGATGTGAAAATCAGGATTCATTTCAATGGCGGCTATATTCTGACAAGCGAAGGAATGGCTTTCGACAATGTGCATGTATTTGAATGCATACCTCCTTCGGCAGGCTTTACATTTTCAGTAAACGGCGGAACGGTTACTTTTACAAATACATCATCGGTTGCCACAACCTACCTGTGGGATTTCGGTGACGGCGGATCATCTACGTTGCAGAATCCGTCACATACTTATATAACAGGAGGATCTTATCCCGTTACACTAATTGCTTCCAATTCGTGCGAATCTGATACTGTCATACATAATGTTATTGTCACTGTAGGAATAGATGAATACGACAACAGCCCTTCGGTTTATGTTTTCCCGAATCCCACCGGCGGCGAATGTATTATAACTATCAGCGATGTATATGCCGACAATGCTTCGGTTATTTTATACGACATGCGTGGTCAACAGGTTTTGGTTAGCAAAATGTGTGCTGTCAGCGGATCGGCAAATATTGTTCTCGATCTTTCCCCGTTGGCAAAAGGTGTTTATTATCTTACTTTCAAATGCAATTCAGAAATATCCTATACCCGAATTGTGGTTGAGTAATTTTTTTTTAACGATTATTTTTTTCATTTTATCATAACCTCCAGCATTTCTGCCGTAGGTTATGTATTTTTGGAAATAAAGCGGAACATTCTGTTTTTTTTTTCTTAAAATTTCCTATATTTGCTATAATCAAATTACAAGCGGTAATTCATGAATATACAGGCAGTAAAAGAGTATGTTCTCGGCAAACTGAAAAATGAATTAAAGCCCGATCTTTATTATCATTGTTTGACTCATACGATTGATGTTTACGAGTCGGCTAAAAAGCTGGCCGCTATGGAAAATATCATCGGCAATGATTTGATTTTGCTTGAAACGGCAGCCTTATTTCACGATACAGGATTTTTGACAGGCTATGCCAATCATGAAGAACAATCGGTTCAGCTTGCAAGAAAAATATTGCCGGGTTTCGGCTATTCCGATGGTGACATTGAAATAATATGCCGTATGATATTGGCTACACGGCTGCCACAGCAACCTATTACAATTCCGGAAAAAATTTTATGCGATGCTGACCTGGATTACCTGGGACGTGATGACTTTTTCATGATAGCAAACAAACTTCTTTGTGAATGGAATGAAAATGGTATCCCTATAACATTGAAAAAATGGTATAACATTCAGGTGAATTTTCTTGAAAGCAATCATTATTTTACCAAATCAGCCATATCGCTCCGCAAGGAAAAGAAAAAGGAGAATTTATCCCAGATCCTTGAACTTTTATCCTGATTTTTTCTATTAACATATTTTTTCATATTTTTGCGGATATAACCCTTTATTATTATGAAAAAAAAGAAAGAAAATATCGTACTTGTTCCAACCGATTTTACTAAGGTTGCCGATTACGCAATTGATCATGCTGCCGGAATTGCCAGACTTATCAACGGAAAAGTAGCTATTCTGCATGTAATAAATAAAGAAGCAAAAGCGTATCTGAAGAAAGAGCATTT
>JAZDMF010000192.1:0-3330 GCA_043801235.1 Bacteroidota bacterium
TTTTACTTTTACACTGTAGCATGGTTATCTTGTTTTATTTGACAACCCTAAGTTACAATAAACTCAGGGATTACAATACAATCATGCTACTTTTTTATTAACTTTATTATGTTACTTTTGTTACTTGCGAAAATTGAATAAAATATTATTACTCAGGATCAAAATCTTTTTTTTCGGCAGAATCTTTATTGCTTTGTATATGTACAATTGCCATTATCAGTCCCTCCGCTATTATAGTTCGCAGTATAAGTGATACTGACTATAGCAGTTGAATTTACAACCCCAGAACCGCTGATCGTTGTAGGTTCGAACATACCTGAAGGTGACTGAGATGGAATCGTCAATATTGTACCATTAATATCACAGTAGACACTTACAGCAGTACCATAACCTCCGAAATTTTGTATTAATAACCTGCTGCATTCTGAAAAAGGTGCAGTAACTGAGACTGTATATATATATGTACCGGGATAAGTACCTGTAACAACATCATTAACATCATATGTGCCTGCAAGAGCTGAAGCAGCATTTGTTACAAATAAATTGATTGTTTTTGTATCACTACCCACAGAATTTGTAGCTGTAAGAGAAACTGTATAAGTTCCTGCCAAATTATAAGTATGGGAAGGATTTTGAAGTGTTGAAGTATTCCCATCGCCAAAATCCCATAACCAGGAAGAAGGATAATTTGTGGATTGATCAGTAAAAGTGATAATGGAACCACAATATAAAGTCGAAGGAGAATATGTAAAATTTGCTTCAGGTTCAACTGCTGAATAGGTTGTTATGAAAACCTGAGCTGTAACAATATCGCTCTTCTTCATGTTTTTTGAATAAGCAGTCAGAGTAACTGTATAGGTACCAGAAGAATTATAGGTATGTGTAGGACTTGTTGTAGTTGACAGGGTACCATCGCCAAAATTCCATTCATAGGTATCGGCATCTGCAGTGGTATTTGTAAATAAAATTACTTCGCCGGTATAGGCATTTATTTTTGAAACAGTGAAAGATGCCTGAGGTTCTTTCAGGCAGGAATAAAATCCGGCGCATAACAAAAGAATAATTAAAAATACAATTTGTTTTTTCATAGTGATTTTTTAAAGTTTCAATTTCTATTTTGATTTTACAGATTTTATTTTGTAAATATTTCTTTTTTTATTTTACCAGTAATCAATGAACAAGTAAAAGCGGGTATATAATTATAGATTAAGGAAATATTTATAAATAATCTTTTAAAGTATGTTTTTTAAAATGAGTTTTAAAATCTTCTGAAGTTTTTTTCACGATACTACCAATCAAACATTTTTCAAAGGGGCAAATGGGGCGGTCCATCGGGCAGTCACCAATATCGATAGTTCCTTCAATAGCTTCATAAATTTCAAGGATGGAAATTTCTTCGGGTTTTTTCTTAAGTAAAAAGCCCCCGGATGGTCCGCGGCTGGAACGAAGAAAATTTACTTTAACAAGGCGCTGAAGTACTTTAGCCAGATGATTGCTCGATGCTCCGGTCATTTCAGCCATTTGATTTACGTTGATAAGTTCTTTGGAGCGGGCAATGAGAATCATACTATGAAGGCCGATGGAAGCGGCTTCGGAAAGTTGTACAACCCTGGACATGATTTATGGTATTTGGATAACCAAATATCAACAGAATTATTCAGATAAAAAAGAATAATCTGTTATTTTATTAACAATAGTAAAAAAACAAATAACTGGAATGTTTCAGGAAATTTATTCCTGGATTTTTTTCTTTTTCCTGCGCATCAGCCAGTAGCGGGGATCGAAAACAGTTGTGTCCTGATTCCAGAATGCAGGTGTAACCTTATAACCGTCAAGACTCTTAAGACTGCGTTCATAAATTGCTAATACAGGGTTGAATAGAATATCAGTCACACCAATTGTATATGTAACCGGAGCGTTTTCTTTTTTTTCTTCTGCAACTTTTACTTCCAATTTATTATGTTCAAGAAGCGATTTAAGAAATGATAACCTTTCTTCATTTAAACCTGTTTCAACTACAGTGCATCTTACACCTTGAATCTCGCTTATGATATGTTTTGCTTTGTTAAGTGCCATAGTTTTGATCTTTAAATTCCGAAACTAAAATCTCGTATATACTCAAAAATTGAGCTGGCAAGTCCTACAACCACTATACCTATTACACAAAGCACCAAACCAAGCCTTGTATAAAAATCGCTTTTAAAATATGCAATAGGGTGGTCGCTTTTATTTAGGAACATGGCCTTCACAACCATCAGGTAATAAAAAAGTGCTATGATTGTGTTTAAAACAGCAATGATTACTAATATATAGAAGCCTTGTTCAGCTGCAGCAGTAAACAGGAAAAACTTACCGAAAAATCCGGCAACAGGAGGGATGCCTGCAAGTGAAAAAAGTGATAACAGCATTACCAGGCTGAGCTTTGGATTTGTAATATATAAGCCATCGTAATCATCCATATTTTCTTTTCCGGTAACACTGGAAATTGCAGCAACAACGCCGAAAGCGCCAAGATTAGAGAATATGTAAATAAGAATAAAATAAATCACCGCTGTCATTCCAAGCTCATTCCCACCTATGATACCAAGGAAAATAAACCCTGCCTGAGATATGGAAGAGAATGCAAGAAAACGCTTCAGGTTTTTCTGCCGTATTGCAAAAAGGTTGGCAACAGTCATGGTTAAAATGGAAGTGATGTACAAAACATTTTGCCATACGATCATTACTTTATCAAAAACTGTAAACAGGATAATGATGAAAATAAAAACAGCTGCACCTTTTGATATCACAGATAAGTATGAAGTGACACTGATGGGGGAACCTTCGTAAACATCGGCAGTCCACAGATGGAAGGGAACAATGGAAATTTTAAATGCCATGCCTGCAAAGAAGAAAATCAGTGCCAGGGTTTGAAGGCTGTTTGTTGTATACGCCTCTGCAACTTCTTTAAAATATATGGATCCTGTGGTTCCGTATATCATAGAAATGCCATAAAGCAATATGCCTGATGAGAACGCGGAGGAAAGAATAAGTTTGATACCTGCTTCGGCCGATTTTGATTTCAGACGTTCATAAGCAGCAAGTGAGGCAATAGGAATTGTGGCCAGTTCAAGCCCGATGTAGAACATCAGAAAATCGCCTGAAGAGATCATAAAGTTCATCCCGATCAGCGTGGATAAAATAAGCATGAAGAATTCACTGATTTTGATTTTGTTTTCTTCCTCACCCAGCCAGTTGTACGACTGAATAAAAACTATCAGCACCCCGATATTCAGGATGTTCTTCATTAAGGCGGAAAGGTTGCTTACAACATACATGCCGCCGAATAAT
>JAZDMF010000180.1:0-2355 GCA_043801235.1 Bacteroidota bacterium
CGTACCATCCTTACAAATAAGCGTATCTCCACCAATCATAAAGCTAAACGCCTTGCTAATAGTGGCCCACGGGCTTGCAGATGTCCCACTACCGGTAGAGTCATTCCCCACAGGAGAAATATAATACGTGGCAGCAAAACATGAAGAGAAAACAATAAAAAATAATAAGATTGTCATTAATAATATTTTTATCTTCATACCAACCTCATCAAATAACTTTTATATTACAAATTTGTCTTTATTACCTACTAGAATATAACATATAAGAGAAATCTTGTCAATATACAATTGAAATTTATTTAACTATATGTTGAAGATGCAAAACCTTTTCAGGTGCTTTTACTCCTTTAAGGCTATCTTAGCGAACCAAACGATAGGCTTTAAAATGCTTCGAACTATATGTGTTACATAATTTCTTTTAGCTATATAGTTGGCAATTGGCGGGCTATATTTATAGTAAAGTTTCACAAAACTTCGACCAAAAATATTAGTTAACATTTTTCTGTCTCTAAATTTACGCAAAATAATCTCTTCTTTTGCCATTGGTGACCCATATACAGCAGAAGCAATAAAACATCCACCCCCACCCCCCCCGCCACCGCTGCTTCCCTGAGTGTTTATAACAATACTCAAAGACTGAGTATCCTCAGCAGCAACGCTGTCTACACATTTAACCACAAAGCTAAAACTTCCTGTGGAAGTAGGAGTTCCCGATATTTCACCTGTAATTGAATCTATAACTAACCCGCTTGGTAAAGCGCCTAATGAAATAGACCAGGTATAAGGTGTAGTGCCATTCTCAGCTTGAACAAATTGACTATATATAGACCCGATAACCCCATTTGATAATGAATCCGTAGTTATATTTAAACCATAAATCTCCGGTGGTATCGTATTCCCTAAATATTCCCAGATGTACTTGGTTAAAGTGGTCCCGTCAGCGCAGAAGCCGCGGTTGCCAGACACTCCTCCGCCGCTATACGCCTTCATGTTTGTGCGGATAATATCCTCGTTAGGGAACGGCCACATCGAAACCCCTGTATCTGTATTATACCCCGTCTCTCCCCATAACGTTCCAGGAGTCCCTACCAGGGTGCTCAGGCTCGCCCCAATATTACTTCCACCCTCACCAATACCCGCAAGGTTGCTGCCGGCTTCAATTCTCGTAATATACTTCAAAGCGCCATTCGGATTGGTTACTGCATTATAAATCGGGTTGATATTAGTGCGGTCATTAGCTCCTGGAGTAGTATTGAGATAGTTCCTTGTATTATCATAAAAACTATTGTAATTACAATTCTCAACATCATTTAATACACCATAACTGGCGTTGCCTTGAATACTGTAAAAAATCGAATTCTTAACCGTTGAATTGTTGTTGTAACCTATACCATCCCAGGATAAAACGTAATCATAACTGATATTTCTCGCATAACCGAAAGTACAGCGATTAAATACGCTATTCAATGCCCGGTCAATGTTAATAGCGGACCCACTAGTAATAACATCGCAATCCCAGATTACGCAGTCGGTAAAAGTTAGACTAGCTGCCCGCATAGATTCATTACCGGTCGTTGAAATACCTCCCAGTCGGTTTTTTAACCCCAGGCATCTTATGGTTTCAACCCTGTCTAGATTAGCATCGGTCGAAGGATAAAGGAAAGTTCCTTGAAAAGTTCCCGTCCAGTTGGAGGTATCGCTTGAATCAATACCTATGCAATTCTGCACTTTGATATCAGCGCCGGAATATATCGAAAAGATAGCGACAGGTTCAGTACCAGAATTAACCCAGTCCATTCTTCCGACGCAGTTGCGCAAAATAATATAGTTGGACCGGTATGACAAAAACTTGTATCTACCAGACCCGTATGCATAACAGCCCTCAAGCAATACATAACTGCTACGAGCGATGGAAAAATTAGTATTATTACCGTTAGCAGCATCATACGCTCCACAGCGTAGAAACTTCACATAGGAACTACAGGATAATGCTACCGTAGTCGAAGCCGGCCGGCACCACACCAACCCCTCGAATTGCCAGTACCTATTACCTTCTTCCCCAGGACTGTAATTTATATTAAACATGTCCCTCGTATTTTGACCATCAAAAATAGCCTTCCCGTCGTTCTCCGCTTTAATGATAGTATATGCACCGGCTGAACCAACCGGTGGCACAATGCCGTATCGCCAAAGCACATTACTCGCGCCGGTATACGTACCATCCTTACAAATAAGCGTATCTCCACCAATCATAAAGCTAAACGCCTTGCTAATAGTGGCCCACGGGCTTGCAGATGTCCCACTACCGGTAGAGTCATTCCCCACAGGAGAAATATAATACGTGGCAGCAAAACA
>JAZDMF010000183.1:0-3652 GCA_043801235.1 Bacteroidota bacterium
ACAATGTTACGGTATAAATACCAACGTTTCTGTATATATATTCAGGATCTTTTACAAAAGATGTTCCTTCATTTTCTCCGAAAGTCCAGTACCAACTAATATCACCAGTTGATAAATTTGTAAACTGAACTGTTTCATTCTCTAAAATTGCTGTATCATTAGCACTAAAATCTGCTACTGGCTCCAAACCTATATTTATTTTTACTATTGTCCTATTTGCACTTATACAGCCACCTACTGTCGTACTTTCTACATAATACGTCTGTGCTGAGTTTATATTATTTACAGTATAAGCATTCCCTGTATGTAACAAAGTTCCACCTGTTAATGAATCATACCAGTAATACGTTAAACTATCGTTAGGATTGATAATGTTAAGTGTTGCTGTGTTGGTTTCATTTAAACATATTGTTGCTTCTGAGATGTCTGGTGGTATTGGTGAGGATATTATGGTTACTGATACATCATCAATGTCAGTACAGCCATTGACATCGGTGACTGTGACTGTATAACTTGTCGTTATTATCGGTGATATAGTGATAATATCTACTGTGTCACCTGTACTCCATGAATAATTTATTCCTCCTGTGGCGGTTAAATTTGTACTGCTACCATTACATATTATCGTATCTGAACCGACATCGGCTGTAACAGCAGGCGGTTCGGTTATACTCATTGTGGTATCTTTAGCACAATTTGTACTATCTGTTACTGTAACTGTATAAGTTCCTGCATTTAATCCGCTGATGTCTTCTGTTGTTTGTCCTGTGGACCAGTTATATGTATAATCTGGGGTACCACCGCTTACAGTAAGAGCTATACTTCCATCATCGCTATAGGAACAGGTTTCATCGCTTTTTGTATAATTAATTACTAAATTACAGGAACCACATTTTACTATTACAACGGCTGTGTTTGTATTGCATAATTCATCACTTACGGTTACAGTATAAGTTCCTGAGCATAAGTTTACAGCCGTTTGTGTGGTTTGTTCAGGTGTAGTGTTCCATTTGTATGTGTATGTTCCGCTACATCCTCCTTCTGTGGTTACCGTAGCACTGCATGTGCATCCACCGTTGCTGGTTGTACTTGTAGTATTAAGTGTCATAGGAACATGAACAAATTTAGCCATAAAACCATCAGCATGTGCAGTAAGTTTAGGTGTTCCATCATAATAAGCACCGCCGCCTGGATTGGTTAATGGATAAGTAGCTATGTTTATGGAACGGTTATAACCCCATACACCCGAAACAAATAGATTGTTATTGGCATCCACAGCTAAGGGCGATGAATAATCGTTAGAATTCCCTCCAAGATAAGTAGCCCAGAGTACCCCCCCTGTATTGGAAAAAAGAATAATAAATTGATCAACAGCACCACCGAAAGTATTATCAAAATATTCTCCATCGCATGAAACCTTCGTGGTAATATCAGGAGAACTTGTTGTAAAACTTAAATACACATTACCGCAGTTATCAATAGCAAGGTTATCTCCATCTGATGTACACATATAATCATCTTCACTGTTTCCATAATATGTAGCCCAGAGACGATTGCCTGCATTATCAAATTTTATTATAAAGGCATCATCATCCCCACCTCCGTGAGTTCCCTGAAAAAAAGTCCCTGCATTCTGGACGGGAAAATCGGTGGAAACAGTAGTTCCCGCTACAAAAACATTACCATAAGCATCGGTAGCAATTGAATTTCGTCCATCAAAGTTACTCCCCCCATAATAAGTAGCCCAGAGACGGTTACCTGCATTATCAAATTTTAAAATAAAAGCATCAGCAAATCCTGCATTAGTTCCCTGAAAAAAGGTTCCTGCATCCTGTACAGGAAAATCTGTAGAATAGGTTTCTCCTGTTACAAACACATTGCCTGCTACATCAATAGCAATGGAAGGATGCGGATCAAAAATCATCCCAATTTCCTTTCCCCCATAATAAGTAGCCCAGAGGCGGTTACCAGCATTGTCAAATTTTAAAATGAAAGAACTATGACCTCCAGTAGCTTTAGCTCCCTGAAAAAAAGTTCCTGCATCTTGGGTGGGAAAATCATTAGAATAGGTAATTCCAGCTATAAACACATTGCCATAAGTATCGGTGGCAATTGAAAAACCACGTTCATACTCAAACCCACCATAATAGGTAGCCCAGAGACGATTGCCTGCATTGTCAAATTTTAAAATAAAAACATCAGGATTAGCTCCAGAAACTCCCTGAAAAAAAGTCCCTGCATTTTGGGTGGGAAAATCGGTGGATTGGGCAACCCCGGTTACAAACACATTGCCTAAGTAATCGGTAGTAATAGAAGAACTATAATCACCCCATTTAGTTCCTCCATAATAAGTAGCCCAGAGAAGACTCCCTGTGTTGTTAAATTTCAAAATAAAGACATTCGTATTTCCTGTAATGTTTCCCTGAAAAAAAGTCCCTGAATTTTGAGTTGGAAAATCAATAGATTGGGTGTCTCCCGTTACAAATACATTTCCTGTGGCATCAACGGCCACCGAATGTAGTGATTCGCCATAATTTCCTCCGTAAAAAGTGGCCCAGAAAAGTGCGGGATCTATGGTTAGTGTAGAGTTTGGAGTTTGGAGTTTGGAGTCATGAAATGAAAATTGAATATACGTGTCGTAACCGTTATACTTATTTTTTTCGGTGGAGAGGATTTTGAATCGGCTGTCAATCAATTTGTCATCAAGAAAACTTTCTGGTGCATTTTCGGTGATGTTGCCTAGTTCTGCTTTTATTTGAAGGTTGCCTTGTTTATCTAATTGCAAAGGATTTTTGGCAATGTAGATAAATTCTATTTGTCTTGGATCAGCGCCGGGGTGAACAATAAAATCATACTTGAATCCCTTTTCGCTGCTGTTGTAAAATACCCAGTCAATGCCGGGGTAAATATCCGCTATAGTTATTTTCCGGTAGGTGCGTACATCGGTGATACCTTCTGGACAATGGGATAGAAAGTATTGCGAAAAATCATTACTCTTTCCTTCTGTTGTGATGTTTTCTTTTTTGATGGATGCGCCTTTTAATTCCATATCAACGCGGTTCCATTCTATTTTTATGTTCTCGTCTTCGTGTCCTGGCATTTTTCTTTCTTCCGATTTCTTTCCGTGTTCTTTTTTTTTCTTCTTCCGCTTTTATAAAAACGTAGGTCAATCCTTTTTCGGTGATGTACATATCCATACCTGGTGCCTCAGCTTTAAAGAGGACAAAAGGCACGGGATTACCGTCCATATCTGTCATCTGCCCTTTGTTTTCCAAAAATTGAACAGGTTCGCTTTGCATCCATTGCTGTACAGTCTTGTCTGTTACAGGGACGTCCTTCGCCACTGCATAAACTGATAATAAAGCAATAATAAATGTTACAACTGTGAACATCCTGACGAATCTTGTGTAAATCATGGAAGCTGATTCGTTTTTAAAACATGAAAGCATTTTATAGTTTTTCATTTTTTTAACTTTTAATTCATAATTCTATTTATCTAAGCAACGTAACCACTCCTGTATATGTAAGAGTAGTTTCTTCATTTCTAAGTATATAATAATAAGCCCCCTCACTCATTTTTCCGCCATCCCATTCGTTATTATAATTGCTGTTTTCGTATACTTTTATTCCCCATCTGTTGTAAATATATAGT
>JAZDMF010000260.1:0-2309 GCA_043801235.1 Bacteroidota bacterium
AGCATGCTGTTTCTGGATGAACTTCTGTTTCTTCTGATCACAGTTCAGTTTTTTCTGAAAAAGAAAATTGAAAAAGCCGAGCCTGCCGGCAGGCCGGGAATTATTTTTTCAGCAATTGTTGCATTTATTGCTACCATAGTAGAAATTAGCGCACCCGGAAATTATATGAAAATGGGGACCTTCCCTATGAATACTGACATATGGCTTTCTATTCAAAATTCATTTTTTTCATTTCTTAAAATCAGTGGAACCTTTTTAAAAGATCCTGCATTCATATTAAGTTCTATAATTTTCATTTCTTTTTTACCAACTTTGTACAAAAACGAAATTATTTTAAAACTTATTAATTTCTCACCTTTTGTTGTTTTCCCTTTAAGCATTCTTATTCTCGTAAGCCTTTATTTTCCTGTTGCATTCAGCACAGGAGTCAATCCGGCCCTAAGGATTCACAATACCGTGGGATTTATTTTCGTTTTTATTTGGTTTTATAATTTAACTGTACTGCATTATTTTTTTCTGAAACGGAAAAAAATTGAGATGATTGCCATACCTGCATTTCTTGTAAAGCTGCTGGGAGCAGGAGCAATAATTCTGATTGTCTCCGACTTTAATAAAGAACCCGGAAAAGGCATCATTCCCGGTGGTAATATTTTCAGTGCCGGTTATGATCTGTTCATGAAGGCGCCTGCATATAATCACGAAATGAATCAGCGTTATGAAATCATGGAACAGAAGAAAAAAGAAAACGAACTGATTATCGAAGTGCCTGCCCTTACTCATATTCCAACAACAATACATTTTATTGACATCACTACCGATTCATCCAATTGGGTGAACCTTTGCATGGCTCAGTATTTCAAACTCAGAAGCATTAAGACAAAAAATACTTCAGGCTATGACATTCATTGAAAAATTAACTGAACATATTGTTGGTCATTATGGAGATCAACTGCAGGAACTTTGTATAGTCCTTCCCAACAGGCGTGCCGGACTTTACCTGAAAAAGCATATACCTCTTAAACTTAAAAAAATTACCTGGGCGCCTTCCGTTTTCTCAATAGAAGATTTTGTGTGTCATATCACAGGTATTAATATTGCAGATTCATTAAACCTGCTAACTGAACTCTACCAGGCCTATACTACAATTGAAAAAGAAAAAGCCCAATCCTTTGATGAATTTTTAAACTGGGCGCAAGTTCTTATCAGTGATTATAACGACTGCGATATTAACCTTGCTGACACTGTTCAGATATTTGAAGTACTGAATGAAGCAAAAGCAATAAGCCGGTGGAACCTGGAGCAGCAGCCCCTTACCGACTATGAAAAAAATTATCTGAACTTTTATAATTCCCTCAGCAAATATTATCCCGAATATGTTTCTCTTCTTCTGAAAAAAAATATTGCTTACCAGGGTTTGATATATAAGAAAGCTGCAGAAAAAATAAACGACTATGCACAATCTTGTAATTTTATAAAAATAATTTTTGCAGGATTTAATGCTCTTACCACTTCTGAAGAAAAAATCATCAACACTCTTCTTCGTTCCGGAAAAGCAGAAATACTATGGGATTCCGATAAGTATTATTCCGAAAACAAAATTCATGAAGCGGGCATTTTTATCAGGAAATACAGAAATGAATGGAACCCGGCAAATTTCAAATGGAACGAAGATAATTTCCGTGATATACCAAAAAATATTTTCATAACCGGAGTTCCCTTGAATATAGGACAGGCAGAATATGCGGGACAAATTATTTCAGAAATGTCAGACTCAGATGCCAATTCCGAAAAAACAGCTCTGATACTTGCCGATGAAAAATTGCTTACTTCCGTTCTGTATGCAATTCCTGTGAATGTAAATGACATCAATATCACCATGGGATATCCTCTCGTCCATACTGCAGCATATTCTTTATTCGATGCTATATTCAGCTTGTACGAAAACGCAGAAAAATTCAGGAGTTCAGGAAACCTGCGGTTTTATTTTAAAGATATTACTGAAATATTCAACCATCCTTATTGCCGTATATTACCGGATACAAAAGAAAATACCGGCGCTTCAGATGCTCTGATCGGATCACTTCAATCAGCGAACCGCGTGTTCTTCACTGCTGATGAAATTATAAAGCTATCTGAAAATACAGCATTGAACTTTTTGTTTGCAATAAAAGACAATGCAGTGCGGCAAATGCCCTCTCTGCTTTTATCGCTGATAAATTCCATTCGCCGGACTTTTGAAAATAAAAAAAACGCCAGCATCAATGTTGAAATGGAATATTTGTTTCATTTTTCCGGCATTCTGAACAGAT
>JAZDMF010000278.1:0-22616 GCA_043801235.1 Bacteroidota bacterium
TGAATACCACCAACACCACCGATGGCCGTATTGATATTAACGGCAATATGGAGGTTGATGGCCACTGGACGAATAATGCAACCGGCGGAGGCAATGTATTTATTAATATTGGCACTGATGGCACAGTAAGCCTTGTTGGAACCACGCAACAGGATGTGGGCGGTTCTGCATGGACCGATTTTGAAAGCCTTACGCTTAATAACGCAGCCGGCGCCCGCATGATGGTTGATGTGAACCGCGTGAACGGAACACTTACACTTACCAGCGGCGCATTGCGCCTGAATAGTTTTACACTTATTGAGAATAATACTGCTGTTTCTTCTATAATGCGCACCAGTGGTTATATAGTAAGCGAAACAACCGATGGCAACAGCCGCCTGCAATGGAACATTGGCGCAGGAACAGGAGCGTATGTTGTTCCGTTTAGTTCTACAGGTTCTGTAATGATTCCATTTACTTTTAATGTTACGGGTGCAGGTACTGTATTATCAACCGGTGCTGTTACCACGGCTACCTACCCCACAACGGTTACAAATACTCCATGGGCAACATATCCGTCAGCAGTAACAAACATGAATCCCGATCCGCTTTATGTTGTCGACAGGTTTTACCTGATGAATTACGGAGGCTATTCTGCCAACCCTACTGCCGATCTCACTATTTCATACGATCCTGCCGATATTACCGGGCCAATTGCTGAAGTAAATTTGCAGGCGCAATTATGGGATGGTTCAGCCTGGGCATCGCCTGTAGGCACGGTGAATACAGGAAGCGATTATGTTAATAACATAAGCGGAATAAATGCTTCGCGTGTTTGGGTGTTGTCCGATAATACAAATCCACTGCCAATAGAACTGTTAGCTTTTAGCGCAGCCTGCGATGGCGATAAAGTAAATATAAACTGGTCAACAGCATCAGAAACCAACAATGATTATTTTTCAGTGGAAAGAAGTGCAAATACTGTGGAGTGGGATCCTGTAGCCAATGTTGACGGAGCCGGAAACAGCAATACCTGGTTATATTATTCTGCTGTGGATAATAGCCCGCTTGATGGCTATTCATATTACAGGCTGAAACAGGTGGATTTCGACGGTGCTTTTTCGTATAGCGATGCTGTTCAGGTGGGTTGTGAAAACGAAGAAGCATTTAACCTTATTTCTGTAAGACCCGGACAACAAGACGATGAACTTGTTTTGATCTTTACAGCAGAAGAAGGAGAGCAGTACAACATATCTCTTTTTGATGACAGAGGCCGTCTGATTAAAAACCTTACCGGAAAATCAGTTTCGGGTTATAATGAAGTACATATTATTGTAAACGATATTTCTGCAGGCATTTATATGCTTACTTTACAGAGCAACAATAAGTTTTTCGGGCAGAAGATACTGCTGAAGTAATTTTAATTGTTCAATGTTTTGTTAGACGTGAATCGTTTATCGTTCGTAGCATTTCATAAACATTTCGCCGATAAATGTCTGGCGCTATGGTGAACAGTCAAGATATCAATCTTTTTTGCAGAAACGATTCTATAGACAATCCGGTAGTTTCCCCGAATTATTTCTCGTATTAATGCATTATTAAATTCAGGAACTACTCTGCCAATCCTTGGTGTCTTGACTAAAATATCAATGGAAAGGAATAAGGTTCGGATCGTTAATTTAGCGTATCTTATTGAGTCCTTCGAAATATATTGTGCAATACCTTCCAAGTCCTCCAATGCACGAGTTGTCCAATTTATTTCAACCATTTATTCAGTTTTTTTTCAGCTTCTTTCTTTGAAACGGCCTTCCCTTGTTCCGATTGCTGTAATCCTTCATTTACCTTTTCAATAAAGATTAACTTATCCAATAATTCATCTAAGGTGAAACTGCTTGGAAGTTTATCAATGGTCTGTATTAGTACTTGTTTTGTCAACATTTATTTAAATATTTATTATTTCATTTCCGCAAAACTAATAAATTTTTCAGAAATGTGAAATACCAAGCTTATTACTTCTGTCCCAAAAAGTTTCCCTCCGGTTGTAATTTTCCTTTGTGAACCTTCGTGTGACTTTGTGACTGAATTGTTCGTATTGAATTCATATTAACTTTTCAGCATTGCCAAGGGTATCATTAAAGGGTCAGGCAAAAATCCCGTTATTTAGGATATTTCTAAATTAATGCCGAATAATAAGAAATATAATAAAAAAATTGACATCGGTGAAATGATTTATTAACTTTACACTTTTTAATATAACAAATTATTTATTTAGTCATATAGATTGATTTATATAATTTATTTTAAAATTTTTTAAAAATGAACTATATTTTTCCGAAAACAGACTGTTTTAAAAAAACAACATTATTGTTAGCATATTGTCTGCTCGCCATTGTACCGGCATATGCTCAAAAAATAGGTGTTACAAATACGGCGACATTCACCCCGAATTATTTATTACATATTCATGACAATGTTGCCACGACAGGGACATTATTACAATTAACAAACAGCAATTCGGGCAGTTTAACAACGGATGGATTCAGGATAAATCTGAGTACAGGAAAAATAGAATTTGTAAACCAGGAAAATGAAGCCATATCGTTCTTCACTAACAATCTGGAAAGAATGTATATCAGCAGCGCAGGGAATGTAGGAATAGGAATTACAACACCTTTAAATAAATTGGATATACTGGGTGGTGCAGCAAGAACAGGAAGCCATGCATCTTCGCGATCGTTATATGTAACCGGAACTTTCGGAGCAGGCAGCAGCGGGGTTGAATTCAGGCATGATAACGGAACGCAGGGAATAGGTTTTGGTTATAACACCATTTATGCAACCGGATCCAATGCAATCCAGGACCTTGGGCTGCAAGCGCTGGGCGCTACGGGTAACCTGAATTTTACAACCAATGCTTTGCAAAGAATGATAATTTTAGGCAGCAATGGGAATGTAGGCATCGGAACAACATCGCCTAGTGCAAAACTTCATGTAAACGCGGGTGATGGTTCTTTAGCTCTTTTCGGACCCAACACATCATGGGGAGGACAGCTTTATGTAGGTGCATCACCCAATCAAGGCCTTGCGTTAACAGCACAGGTTATATCCACTGATGGCAATCTGCATTTAGATCCGGCACCTTCAAAAAATATGTACTTAGGATATTATCAGGCAAGAGATATTTATATCAATCCAAATGGAGGCAATGTCGGTATAGGAACAACAAGCCCGGTGGCCAAACTTGAAATGGAAGGCACTTCAAATAATTGGAATGAAACGACAATGGGTTTAACAACAGGTTCGATACACCTTGACCCGGGCTCAGCAAGCGACCATTACGGAAGTGCAATTACCTGGGGTGCAAGCGATGCATCAAATGGTGATGATGCTCAAGCCGGCATATATGTCCGTTCAGACGGATCTTATGGAACTAAGATGTACTTTGCTACAACTGATGCGTATGTTTCCGGTTCCAAAGACAGAATGATGATAAATTATAACGGTTATGTCGGCATCGGTACGGCAAGCCCGCAAACTCAGTTGCATACTACAGGAACAGTCAGATTTGCAAATTACATTTCTGGGGCAAATGGTGCGATACTCCGGACCAATTCAAGCGGAGACCTGGGTGTTACAAATTTCAGCGGAACTGCCACCGATGTATTATTGGGAACAAATACTTTCGGTCCGATATCAAATATTGCCATTACTGGCACATGCGGAACGCCAAATTATATTCCTAAAATGTCGAGCAGCAATGTAATTACATGCAGCCAGATTTATGATAACGGAACAAATGTTGGTATTGGAACCACAAGCCCTGGTAAAAAACTAGAAGTTAACGGGGATATTAAATTAAGTTCTGCAGGTTACCAGATATATCTCGGAGAAAATGTAACAACTTCAGCTAAGATCGGAATTAACTTCCACACTGATGCAGATCCTAATTACTGGATTGGAAAACCGGCCGGGGCCTGGACACAGCCCTTACATATTGGTTTTTATACAGGGATAAAAATAGGAGCTAACTCAGGTTATGGCGGCACAAGATTTTATAACAGTTCTGATATGTCAACAGAAATTATGTCGGTTGGTAACGGAGATAACCATGTGAGAATTCCGAATTACCTTTATATAGGTTCATATGGGGGTATTAGCTCTATTCCCACTACCTATGGCTCTTTAGGCTTGCTTCAGGCTAAAAATGGATATTATGGAATACTTATGGGGCAGTCAACCAGCAATCCAAATTTCATGTGGGATGGTGCTGGTAATGGAGGTATTTACTATGAAAACTGGGGCTGGCTGAATTATACTACGGCATCAAACCATTACACCGGTTTTGGAACAACTTCCCCTGCATATAAACTACATGTTGCCGGAGATGTTTATGCGAATGGCGGATGGTTCAGAGTTTCGGGTAATCAGGGTCTTTACTGGGAATCATGGGGGCCGGGATGGTATGTACAAGACGGCACATGGCTGCGAACCTACAATAACGCAAGCATATGGGCAAATACCGGAACCATTGCAACAAACGGAAGTTTCTCAGGCGGATACGGCGGAGCAGGGGGACCAAGCGGTGGTGCAATATTTTCATCATTGGTGGGAATTGGAACATCTTCACCTAGTACTTCATACGCGGGGGGCGTTTCAGTTGACAAAATGAATATATATAGCACAACTACTCCAGCTAGCTCAGCTATGGTTGAATTTACTAATGCAAGTGGGAATGGTGTCGGATTAGAGTCATATTGTAGTTCTACGACCAACGCATTTAATGCAAATGAAGGAGTGACGAATAACGCGGATTTAGTTTACGCCCCTTCAGGTGTATGGGGCCTGGCAATAAATACAAGCACTTATGGTATAGGAACCTCAGGTTTAACCAATGCTTTAAATACCGGCTCCTATGGAGTATATGCTTCATGCCGCTATTCGAATTCCGCAGGATATTATGGTTTGTATTCTAGTGGTAGGGTTTTTTCGACAGGCGGCTATTATGTTCCATCGGATAAAAAACTGAAAAAAAATATTACACCTCTTGATAGTGCATTATCGAAAATATTAAAATTACTGGCCGTTGAATATGACTTTAATGAAGAATACAGTGATTTCATTTCAAGTACCGAACGTCAGGCAGGATTTATTGCGCAAGATGTAGAAGAAATTTTTCCTGGTACCGATATTGTTTCACCTGTGGTGTTGACTTCATTTGATAAACCATACGCACAAAATTCAATGAATAAAGTAAAGCAACTCGAAGCAAAATCAATATCTTATCAGAGTTTAATTCCTTATATGGTTGAAGCAATGAAAGAGCAGCAAAAAATGATAGAAGACTTAAAAACGAAAGTAACAGAATTGGAAAACGAAATTAAAAAACTTGAAAACAAATAAAATACAAATATGTTGACTGACTTTTTTTATTAAATAAAAATTATTAATTTTGATAGTGTATAATTATTTGTTGAGTTGATCATAATATATTATTATAAAAAAACGTATAAGGAAATATGAAACATATTTACTTTCCAATAATTATAAAAAAAATCACAATTGTTTTATTTTTTTGCGTTATTGCTGTATTGCATTCATACGCGCAAAAAATAGGTATTACAAATACGGCAACTTTCACTCCTAATTATTTATTACATATTCATGATAATGTTGCTGCGACGGGCACATTACTGCAATTAACAAACAGCAATTCGGGCAGTTTAACAACTGATGGATTCAAGATAAATCTGAGTACAGGAAAAATAGAATTTGTGAACCAGGAAAATGAAGCCATATCGTTCTTCACCAACAACCTGGAAAGAATGTATATCAGCAGCGCAGGGAATGTAGGAATAGGAATTACAACACCTTTAAATAAATTGGATATACTGGGTGGTGCAGCAAGAACAGGAAGCCATGCTTCTACAAGGGCTTTATATGTCACCGGGACTTTTGGAGCAGGCAGTAACGGGGTTGAATTCAGGCATGATAACGGTACACAGGGGATAGGTTTTGGTTATAACACTATTTATGCAACCGGTTCCAATGCAAGCCAGGACCTTGGGCTGCAAGCGCTGGGCGCCACGGGTAACATGAATTTTACCACCAATGCATTGCAAAGAATGATAATACTTGGCAGTAACGGGAATGTGGGAATTGGCATTCTCAATCCTGCCAGAAAACTGGATGTAACAGGCGATATTAATTTTACTGGTGCTTTGTATGCCAGTAGCAGCGCCGGAACCACAGGACAGTTATTGCTTTCGGCAGGCGGCGCCACCAATACATGGCTGCCGGTGGGAACCAGCGGGCAATTATTGGTTTCAACAGGAGCTACTCCTGGATGGCAGAATACTTCAACAGCATTAAATAACACTGCCTGGCTTACAACAAAAAACACAGGATTGACGGATGGAACAAATAATTTGCTGGGGACAACGGATGCAATACCCATAAGGATTTTAACAAGTAATACTGAAAGGATTCGTATATCATCAGCGGGAGACGTTGGAATTGGCACAACCACGCCCGGAACAAGGCTCGATGTTCAGGGCGCAACAGGCCTCAGAATTGGAAATGGTACTTATGATGCTAATCTTGTTTTTGGCAACAACGCCAGCTGGAAAAGCGGAATCCGTGTTTACGATAATGGTGATGCCGAAATGAGAATATGGCATGCAAATGCTTTGGGGCAAATAGTATTAGCTACCGGGTATAATGGCGATCAGTCAGTATCCATGCCGACTGATGGATTATTTATTGACCAGAACAAAGTGGGTATTGGTTATGCTTCTCCTGCTGCAGCTACAGGAAAATTATTGGTAAATGGAAATGTGGGAATCGGAACAACTACTCCATCTGTCCCGCTTGATGTTACGGGAACAAGCACAGTAGGTATCCGGTACATAAAAACAGGCTCTGCAGATGCAAGAATATCGGTTGGCGACCCGACTCAAAGCTGGTCATGGGCTTCGGGCTGGGCTACCGGAGGCGATTTTAGTTTGGTTGAAGAAGGAACATCGGGAAACAGGATATATGTAAAAAGAACAACGGGTAATGTGGGTATCGGGCTATCGAATCCCCTGGCAAAACTTCATGTATTTGGGGGCAGCCAGACTATTACTTCAATGCTTACCGACGGATATGCTGAAGATGTGAGCGGTATCATACAGGGAAATTATATTCCATCACATACATGGACAATAAGTTCTGGAAGCATAGGAATTTTTAATGAAAACGGATCCGGCGATAATATAAGAGAATGGGGCGACGGGCCATACGGCAGCAGGGTAATCGTTTGGAAGGCATATGGCGCAAGCAATGCAGACGATGGCGGATGGAATACCAACACATTTACAATTGATAATACTAAAACTTACAGGGTGTCGGCATGGATTAAAAAAACCGGAAGCACTGACGGAACAACATATCTTGGAATACAAGGCAGCAATATCACTTATCTTAACGGGGCAGGCGAAGGCAATCCTTATTTCTGGTGCGGTGACCTGCCTGTGTTAGACAGGTGGTATCTTTTAGTGGGTTATATTCACGGAAGCGGAGATGCAAGTACGTCCCATTACGGGGGAATATACGACGGGGTTACCAGACAGAAAGTGGTTTCTTTTAGCGGCTCGGGAAACTGCGATTGCGATTTTAAATTCAATACATCTGCCACAACCCAGCAGCAAAGAGCGTATTTATATTATAATGCAACAGGAGCAAACAGGCAGTATTTTTGGGATCCGCGGTTTGAAGAAGTAAATGGTAAAGAATTACCTGTTTCTTCACTTTTACCTGTTAGCAGTGGTAATTATATTGAAAACCAATACACGAGTGCACAAAGTGCGAGTTATTGGATAAGCGGTGAGTCGCGCACCGGAGGCTGGTTTAGAAACAGTACAGCAGGTGTTGGATTATACAATGAAGCTACAGGTTCTGGTGTATACTCTCCCAGCGCAAACCTGATGACACTTTACGGTGCCTCATCATTGCAGATCACAAGCGCTCAAACCTCTTCAGGCAACCTGCGCTTTGATGCTGCTAATCCTTATATAACTGCTTCTTCTTATTTCATTGCACCTGGTGGCGCTTATTTTAACAGCGGGACAGTTTATACCGAAGCTCAGTACCAATGTCGCGGAGGAATACATAATGATGCTAGTGCATATTTAACTATTGCAGGGGGAACTTCCGCTACTACGTATTTTACCGGTAATGTGGGAATCGGAACTTCATCGCCGGGATACACATTGGATCTGAATGGCGGATCCTTTGGTTTCGGCAGCGCCAATCAAAGAACACAAACAAGAGATAATGCAGGGCTGCAGGGAAATGCAGGTGCACAGAGTGGATTTTTTGAAACGGTTAGTCCTACCAATTATCCGGCTGGTGCTTCCAGCTGGTGGCACCTGATTGATACCAGGCATAGCAATACCGGCAATAACTATGCATTGCAGATTGCCGGTAGCTTTTTTGACCAGAAGTTATGGTTCAGAAAAACCAGTGATAATCCTGCACAGCCGTGGACAGAAATACTAAGTTCGGCAAATAATCCCGTTAGTGTTTCGCTTGCCTCTGATTACACTATTAATGCTGCAGCTTGGGCTACAATAGCGCCAATGTCTGTTACTTTTACTGCAACTAAAACAACAGCATTTGTTCAATTTACCTGTTCGGGATTTGCATATACGAATTCTATGGCCTATGTTCAGTTCAGGATTTGGAATAGTACTTCAGGTGCATCGATAGGAGGTACCCAAACTACAATGCAAAGTTATGATGATATGACTGGCACCATTACACCGTGGAGTTGTGCTTTTTCCAAAAATATTACAGGCTTATCACCCGGAGCCGGCTATACTTTAATAGTTCAAGCACAACGATCTGGAATATTGGGAACATGGGATGCAGTAATTAATGCTGCTTCTATGTCCGATGGGCATCATATGACATTAACCGTTTTCCCTTAAAATTAATATTATGAAACCGATAACATTAATAATAGTTTTTTCATTATTAACTTTAATGTTAAAAGCCCAATCAGTTGATAATAATACACCAGAACTTCAGAATTCCCAATCAAAAGGTAATATTATAAACGCCAAAACGAATAATGATACAATAAATAATTCTCCGGTTATATCTGAATCAAGCAATACAAATAAAAATTCAAATTCTGCAAATAAACCTGAACTGTTAAATATGTCTGATAATAAAAGTAAAATAGATACTGTTCAAAAGGTTGATTCATTAAAAGTTGAAGTAAAGCCTTTAAAATAATGGAATGATTAAAATAATTGCTTTTATACTATTTCTTTTTATTTATTGCCGGTCTAATGCCCAGTTGGTTATGGACAACAATCCCTATATCTTCATCACAAACGGAGCCTGTCTTATTGTTGACAATACTTCAACAAACGGCATCATCACGCAAAACCCTGCAGGTGCCGGCAACATTGTATCTGAAGCAGAAAATAATGTGGTGGTATGGAAACTTAAAACAACCACAGGGAATTTTATTGTGCCATTTACAGTAACAGGAACTAAAATTCCATTAACAATTAATATTGGCACGGCCGGCACGGGCAGCGGCGATGTTGTTTTTTCAACCTATAATACAAACCCTGATAATACAATTTATCCTGCTGCTGTTACAAACATGAATAGCATGACAGGAAGTGATAATTCATTATCGGCCCTAGATCGATTCTGGATCATTGATGCAGCCAATTATACCACAAAACCCGCCTTGAATTCAATAATTTTTACATACCGCGATAATGAGCATGCTTCGCCCAATACGATAACAGAATTAAATTTAAAAGCGCAGCGTTATAACACAAGCATCAATGACTGGGAAAGCCTGGTTTTTCTTGATGGAACAGACAATGACGTTGCAAATACTGTAACAACGGGAATTGTAAG
Organism: Bacteroidota bacterium; assembly: GCA_043801235.1. Lineage (GTDB taxonomy): Bacteria > Bacteroidota > Bacteroidia > Bacteroidales > CG2-30-32-10 > DAOQAK01. The sequence continues at coordinate 9,904 of JAZDMF010000278.1, forward strand.
TGTGGCAAATTTTTTTAAACACTGGACATTGGTAGATTATACGAACCCGCTTCCAGTTGAGTTATTGTCGTTCTCAGCCGATTGCAGAGAAGATAAAGTAATTCTGAACTGGACAACCGCCAGCGAAACCAACAATAATTATTTTACAATTGAAAAAAGCTCCGATGCTGTAAGTTGGGAAATCCTTACTCTTGTGGCAGGGGCTGGAAACAGCAATACGCCTGAATATTATTCCGCAACCGATAACCAGCCTTTCATCGGAATTACTTATTACAGGCTGAAACAAACTGATTTTGACGGAAACTACACTTATTCATCTGTAATATCAGCATCATGTAGCGACAGTTCACCTTTCAGCGTTCAGGTGCTTTCATTGAATGCATCGAATGAGCTTCAGATGAATTTCAATTCAGAAGAAGCGGAAACATTTGTGTTCAGCCTTTATGATATGCGGGGCAGGCAGTTGCTGAGTAAATCATTCAATGCTGTGTCAGGGGCGAACGAGATACATATAAATCTAAATGATGTCAGCGAAGGCCTTTATATTATTGCTTTACAGAACTCCAAAAAATTCTTCGGGCAGAAAATATTGTTGAAATAATATTTCTGTGGTGTTACCAATCTTATTGTAGTCCAAAATCACTATATCGACAGGAAGTTAATTGCCGAAAAGATTGCAGGAAGCGGATTCGATATATTTTAAAATTGTTGCTACTACCTGTTGATCCTGACATAAAAAAGGACTCAAAATTTGAGTCCTTTTTTCTTTAACCGCTTGATTCTTTTGATGTGGGCCCACCTGGTTCCGATAGCTATCGGAAGAACCAGGGACACTCAGATTATGAAGAATATTTTTGAAGTAATTTTTGCCCTATTTCAGCATAGCATTTTAAATTTTCCAAATACTTCCTGCTTTTCATTTTCTTAAGGTGTATTTCAATTTTCTTTGCAACAAACAAAGTTGGACATTCCAGTGACCAGAAAATTTTCCAATCGTTTGCAATATTTGTAAACTTTGATTTTTGATAATAATCATTTAAATGCTTTCCGAGCCTGATATCAGGAGTTTCAGAAGTAACGCCAATATAAAACTTATCAGCAGTTTCAGAATATAAAATATAACAATATGCCATAAAACAAAACGCATGAATTTTATCATGCGCTTCGTGGGCCCACCTGGGATCGAACCAGGGACCCTCAGATTATGAGTCTGTATGTTTTCACTGGTATCCTTTGTTTTCGGGCATTCCACACCTGCATTTTGTTGCAAAACACGACATTTCCGCACCTTATTTCCGCACCCTGAAAGCACTCCGCTTTTTGCAAAAATATATAAAAAATCGGGTTCGTTTTCCCCCCTTTTTGATTAAAAATACTAAAAGCTTTTCAGCAGAGTTGACGCGGTTGACCTCTGCGGTTTGCAACAGCCGTAACCGGATGGCGGAAGCCGCATAGTAATTTTGGAGAGAAAATTAAAAAACAATTTATAAACACTAACCTTTAAATCTTAAAAACATGGAAACGAAAAAAGGCAAAACTGTATTCATTGAATACAGCAGTTCAGCAAAAGGACAGCATTTCATCACAGTGGTGCAGAACGTTGACCACAACAGAATTATCATAGGACGCATCTATCGCGAGTATGATAAAGAAACCAATAAATACAATTTCAGAGCAACTGACTTCGAGGGAGGACAGATATTCGTTGACATCAAAGACCTGTATGCCCTAAAGCGGAATTACATTGAGCATGGACCTAATCTCGCCATGTCAATTCCCAAAAATCCAAACAGGGTAAGACCTGAAAAACCTATATACATAAATAAAGGTGAAAGAAACACTGAACTGAAAAATATCAGGGAAAAGAAAACTTCAAAAGAAAAAACGAATGAAGTTTCAAAGACAAATCCCGATCAAAAAGAGAAGGAACAGGATTCCGGGAATACCGTAAAGTACAAGGATAATGAGCGGGACAAAGATGAGGGCAACTCTAAAGAAAATATACCGCAGCAGGAAGTTGCTGAATCAAATTCCGTAAACCCTTTTCAGGAATATCCAATTGAACCTGAAAAATCAGAAAGGGATATTGAATTGGAAAATATCAGGGAAGACAATGAAGACAGGGAACAGGATATGGAAATAGACAGGTAAACAATGCTAATGAAAAATCTACAGAAAGACAGAACGCTTATCAGATTCAGTGCTCCTGCTCCCTTCATAAACGAAGTCATAGTGAGCAGGGTGCTGGCTGATAATTCTACAGAACCCATTGGCAAAGTATATCCTGATTTAAGAAATGAAGGAGATTCTATTATCTACATTTCCACCGATAATAATGGAGATGAAATATTTCCTCCCACATCAGATTTTATTGAAGTGGAGACCCGATTTGAAAAATACGCAAAAGAACTGGCTGAAATATCCTTGGTCGAAGGTATAACAGCGGAATCCGAAGAATTTGAAAAAAGAGAAGAAACGATAAAAAACCTGCGTAACTGTAAAATCAAGAACAGGGAAATGCAACAAATTAATTTATAAACCTCAAAACCTATATAAAATGAAAAAAACAGCAATCACATTGGTCTCCAATCATTATAATAATGAACTGGAAAAAATAATTGAAACGAAAGATATTGAACTCAAAGAACTGGCACGGAAAAATGCAAAACATTATGCAAAAAGCAATCTTCCTGATCCAGCCGAAAGAGAATTGGGTCCATATACCGGAGATTTTAAAGCAGGTTATGAAGAGCTTATCTCTTATACTTACCAATATTTGCAACCTGGAGCGCACCTGCCTGAAGCGCAAATGGACGGGGTATTGGTAAAAGAGCAGGATGAAAAAATTGACACAGAAATAAAAAAATTGGAAAGTCAGAATAAAAATGATGAATACGAATTAGGCAACTATAAGCCGGCCAATTTAAAGTCAAGAATACGAAATGCACTATTAATCACGGCGATCATTTGTGTCGGAGAAATAGTCTTCAATACCAAAGCTTTCCAGGTAATCGGAGACAACCTGTTATTTTCATTGATTTTATCCATATCCCTGACAGTTGCAGTGTTTGCATTTTCACATATTGTCGCCTTAATGTATAAAAATACTGAAGACCGCAGGGAAAAAATAATGCTTATGGCCGGTTCATTGGCATCTGCAACAGCCGTATTTATTGTGTTGGCATTTCTCCGGTCTGAATATGTGGCAAAAAATGATATGTCAATTAACCCTGCCTTCTTTATTATAATTAACCTTTTCTTCTTTATAGTAACTGCGTTATTTTCATATTACCTTCTTCCGTCATGGAAGGAAATAAACAAAAACAGGGAAATGGAGAAAAAACATGAGGTCATTGAAAAACGCAAAAAGGAAATTGAAAGTCTAAAGCAGGAAAAGGAAAATATCAGGGAAGCCTTTATTGAGAGGAATAAACAACGTGTCAGGCTGGCATATTACACAGAGTATACAGTTGAGCGTATTAAAAAGAAATACCATGAAGCAGTTCAAATTTTCATGAGTGTCAACCTTACTTTTCGTACTGACAGGAAAGTGCCTGTTAGCTTTTCTGAAGAAATACCCTCAATCGAAATAAATAACCCGGTAGTACTTTATCAATCTATAGAGAAGGAATAAAATGAAAACAACTTTGTCTATAATCATTGTAGCGACAGTAATGATTTTAATCGTTGCCTGCACTTCGAATAATTCTTCTGATACGGAAGTGGTAGTTGTCCGTGATATCACTGAACTTCACCTCTCCCAGCCGAAGTCAGTAGAAATAAATGCGTTATTTGATCTGGACAAGGACAAATGGAAAGGAGCAGTATTTCATTTTGTTGATATAACCGATGTGAGCTACAATCGCACATACGAAGCAAGTATTGAAGGCGAAAATCAGTGGCTCTCGAATGAATTTGAACGCAGAAAGAAGGTTGAAGGGTTTTATGCCGATATTTCTAAAATTCTTACGGGATCGGAAAAAGATTCAATAGGCAGGGATAATTCATCCGTATATGCTCCCATTGCCCGTGAATTGAATCGCCTGCATGAAAGTACTGCCAGCAAAAGAATACTGCTTTTATACAGCGATCTGATGGAAAACACAACAGGGATGTCATTTTATAATGGGCAGAAACTTGGCTTACTTAAAACAAATCCTGATTCTATAAGCAAATATTTTGAAACCCTGGTTCCATTAGAAAACCTTAAAGGAATTAAAATATACATAATCTTTCAACCTAATGGAATTGGACAGGACGAACAATTTAAAATTGTTTCGGGGTTTTATAAAAACCTGTTTGAGAACAAGGGTGCTGAAGCGGAGATCACAGCAAACATAAAATGATTTGGAATACAGAAAAATAAGAAAACGTAACAAGTAAAAAGTAATTGAAGTCCAGGAAAAATATACTATGGAAAATACTTAAGTGGCTTTTAAAAACAGCATTTAAAGTATTTCTGATTCTCTTATGGGGATCGTTGCGACTGGTCGAAGTTTTTCTTAGCCATTTTAACAAATGGTTAAAAGGACAAATTAAATAACCATATAAAACCAAAATCCATGAACATGATAATTCAGATTTTTAAAATGTTGTTCAGTATACTTGAAGGTATACTTGGTTTTGTTTTTGAATTATCCGAATATATCTTCAACCTGATCTTTAAAAAGCGCAAGGAAGAATATACTGCTGATTTTGCTTCGCAGTGGTCGGTTATGTCTTCATATAATCACGGATTTTGCCTTACGGGTAAAAAGAATCTAACCGTCAAAGATTCTTATCAGAATGCCTTAATAATCGGGGGAACAGGAACAGGAAAAACGTCAATCGTTCTTATCCCTTCACTTTTTACAATGAGTTCCAGTTTTATCATCCATGATCCTTCAGGGGAGCTTTTTACCAAAAGCGCAGGATATTTGAAGTTAAGGGGATTTGATATAAAGGTGTTGCATTTTGCCAATCCTGCCGTGTCCTGTAATTATAATCCTTTAGCCCGTGCAAAAAGCTCATCCGATATTCAGAAGATCGCCTCTATGCTGGTGAAGAATACTTTAGGCGGGAACGGGAAAGATCCTTTCTGGAATACGATGGCAGTTAGCCTTATGACTATGCTTATCACCATTCTTAAAAAACAGGATGAACAATACCAGAATTTATTTAATGTCCGGCAATTGCTGAATAATCTTGGTGGTAATCCTGAAGCGGTGGATCATCTTTTCTCAAAATACGCAGATGATATTTTATTCTCTGAGTATAAAAGCTTTCTTGCATTTGACGAAAAAGTCATTAGCGGAATCACAGCCACCTGCAAGGCAGCCTTACAGATTTTTTCTGATGAAGCGGTAGCAAATGTAACTTCCGCCGATAATTTAAACCTGATGGATTTTCGGGAAACGCCGGTCGCTTTGTTTATCCAGAACTCAGTCGCCGATCAGAAATATTACAGCGTGCTGACCTCTATCTTCTTTGAGCAGTTTTTTACTTTTATCATGAGCCGTTTCCCGCGTAAAGAGGAACAGGATATTTTCTTTTTAATTGATGAAGCCTCTTGTTTAAATCTGCCGACGCTTCCTTTGGCGGTGGCAAATGTCAGAAAACATAAGTCAGGGATAATGTTGCTGCTGCAGGATTTCAATCAGCTTGTGCACAATTACGGGAAATACGAGGCTGATGCTATCAGGGCGAATTGTTATGCCAAGCTCTATTTTACAGGCCAGTCTCTTGAAACTTCCAAAGAGCTGGAGCAAACATTGGGACGTTTTGAATTCAAAGACGAGAATGAGAAAAAAGTAATTCGACCTTTAATGACCAATGATGAAATACGCATGATGGAATCCGATAGGGCTCTTTTGGTATGCGGACATCACCCTCCTGTCATAGCAAAGCAGATACCTTATTATAAAAGGATGAAATTCCGGGAGTATTCCTGTATTCCTGCCCCTGAAACCGAAAATCAGGCTTTAACCGGCGTAATTCCTATATTACCTGTTATTCCTTCACCTGAGCAAAATAATGCCTGAAAAAGCCCAAAATGGCGGAATGTGGGCGTATCTTGATGCTTCAGGTGTTCTTGAAAAGGGGACTGAGGAGGAAATTAAAGCTGCTAAAAAAGCTTATCGCAAACAATACCTATTAAACTTTAAACGAAAACAAAGAACTTCCAAACCTGAATTTGCTGTTAATCTTTCCAAAGACAATGGAGAATATTCCAGAATATCATCTACGGCCAAAACTCATAAAACCTCTATCCCTGCATTTCTTCGCATGGCGACTCTTGCATATATCAGCAAGACCTATATAGTTCCTGACCGCTTACTAGTAGCCAGATTGGAGCAGTTGCTTTCTCAATGCCTGAATGAAATTCAGCTTATTGTAAAGCAAAAGGAAAAATACTTCTGGGGAAAAGAAGAGAAATTTAAAGACATTGAAAAACGGATTGAGAAACTGGAATTTGAAATAAACGAAGTATTTCAACAACCACCAACCATAGTAGAATTGGTAATTCGGGAGATAAATAAAAAACCCGAACTTAAAGGTCAACTGCTCACCATTCTTTTTTCTTCTCAATAAAATGATCATTAAAATAAAATCTCATAAAAAACCTTCTTTTCTCAAATTGCTTGACTATATGGTAAATGATAAAGACCGCTTGTTTGATAAGGAGGGTCATAGTTTTGCCATTACGCATAACCTTAAAGGGGACAGCATTGAAGAATGGGTGAAGCAATACAAAGATAATGAGCAATACAGGCAGTACAAAAGAGTAAACTCTGTTCTGCTGACTCATGAAATTATTTCATTTCATAAGGACGATGCTAAAAACATTTCTTTAGACAAGCTTGAAAATATTGCAAGGGAATATATTCTGCAGCGTGGGATAAACGGGATGTATTTAGCCGTGCCCCATTTCGATAAAGAACATTATCATATTCATGTTTGCGCCTCCGGAATAGAATACAAGACAGGGAAGACTATGCGGCTTTCCAAAATGAACTTACAAAGTTTAAAGAAAAAAGTTCAGGAGTATCAGATTGAAAAATATCCCGAATTAAGCAAATCACTGGTAAATCACGAAAAAAAAGTTTATGCCCTCTCTGATAAAGAATACAAATACCAAGAAAGAACAGGGAGGGCGACTGACAAAGAACAGTTAGTAGGAATGCTTAAGACCTGCTACAAGAAAGCGGTTTCTAAGGATGACTTCTTTCAGAAATTAAATGAGAGCGGATTAAAAACATATATCAGGGGTGGAAGAATTTACGGTGTTGTTTTTAGCGGCAGGAAGTTTAGGTTGAAAACTATGGGGTTTACTGAAGAGAGATTACAGGAATTGGAAAAAACATTAAAACAGACAAAAGAACTAAGTGAACTACGGGAAAAAACAAAAGAAAAAATTATTAGTCGCAGAAGATGAAATTAATAATTATCTTCTATAAAAGACAAAGGAAAAATCTTATTATATAATTTATCAATAAGTACCGGATGAATTTAATGGCAGTATTTACTTAGTTTCAGAGAATCGTCATGTCCTAATTCCAATGCTTTTTTCAAGTCTTCACAAGCGCCTGATGTATCTTTAAGATTTAATAGAATCATACCACGATCATAATAAACTCTATTATCATTCGGGTTCAACTTTAAAGAATAATTGTAATCTTCAATAGAACCTTCATAATCTTTTTGCATTGTCTTGATACTTCCGCGTGTATAATATATCTCTGCATTATCGGGGCTAAGGGTCATAGCTTTATCTACATCATTAAAGGCTCCAATAGTATCTCCTGTTTTCGCTTTAACTAAAGCCCTGTTACTATATGCATAAGCAAATTCAGGATTCAGCCGAGTAGCTTCATTATAATCGAGCATAGCTGATTTCATATCGCCGGATTCGTATAATAATCTTCCTCTATTATTATATGCAACAGTAAATTCAGGATTTAACTGAATGGCTTTGTTGTAATCAAGTATAGCTGATTTAGTATTTTTAAGTTCGTAATATAACAAGCCCCTGTTAAGGTATGCTTCAGCATATTCAGGGTTTAACATAATAGCGTTGCTATAATCATTAAGCGCCGAGTCATTATTGTTCAAATACTTGAATGCAAGTCCTCTGTTATAATATGCTTTCGGTTCATCTGATTTCAGCGTAAGGGCTTTATTAAAATCCTGGACAGCGCCCTTGAAATCACCTTTTTTCCCCCTGTTAACACCTCTGATATAATAACAGTCATATTTATCAGGATTCTTTTTTATAATATCAGAACAAAGGGTTTCCGTGTTTTTCCAAACATATATTCTATTCCATGTTTGATATGAAAATAAAATTACGAATAAAGAAAATATTGTAAAAATTATATTTCTTTTCAGTTTTCTTTCAATCGTTGCAAACCATTGTCCTATTAGATAAAATAATCCAATGTATGGGATATAAGTATATCGTTCGGAAGCGATGGAATTACCAACAGCAATAATTTGCAGCGTTATTGAAATAGTAATAAGGAAAAACAGAAAACCGAAAATAAAATCTTTCCTGAATGATTTAAGTTTGATTATAAACCAAAACAATATAATAAGAAATGGTAACGATGCATAATATAAAAAAGGGAGAGTGCTGCCATGTGTTTCGGGAAAATAATGCATTATCGAAAGATTGAAAGGTGCAATCAATTTTACTATATAGAATGAAACCGTATATGTAAAAAGAAAAATCCTTTCAAAGAAATTAAATGATACAGATAAATCTTTTATCGATCCCATTGATTTTTGAGCCATAATTGTCAGAACGCCGAAAAGAATAGACAATAAGAAAAATGGAATTTTCTCAAGCAATATTTTTGTGTTAATTTTTCTGTTTTGATAAACATCAATAACAATAAGAAGAACGGGTAGTGTTACGGCTGAAGGCTTTGAAAGAAGCGAAAAAATAAAAAGTAATAATGTCCCAATATAATATTTAAGTTTTTTTTCACATTTCAGGTAACGTAAATAAACCAGTATCGACAATAAATAAAAGGAAGTAAATAAAACATCTTTTCTTTCCGAAATCCATGCCACCGATTCCACATGCATTGGGTGAATGGCAAAAAATAATGAAACAACCAAAACTGTAATTTTATTTTCGCTAAGTTTCTCTGTAATTTTATACACCAACCATGTATTTAACAAGTGAAGCAATACATTTAATATATGATAGGGTAATGGATATAATCCAAAAAAGTTGTATTCGAATAAATATGTTAGTGTAGTAAGAGGATGGTAATTGCAAAAATAAAATGAAGAAAAAATTGCTTTAATGCCGCTTATACTGAAATCCCTGATAAACGGATTATTCAAAATGTACATTTCATCGTCCCATGCAAAATCGTTGAAAAGTGAGCGGAAGTAAAGAAAAGCGGTAAAAATTAAAACGGATGGAAGCGCCCATTTAGGTATTTTAAATGGAAATGCTTTATTTGAAACCTGTTTTGATTTCTGATTTGCTAACTTATTTTTTTTCTTTGGTTTACTCGACATAGTCAAGCGTAAAAATATGAAATTCCCAGTTAAAATATTAAAAATAATATTAGTTTCTTTGCAAATGTTTTATTAGATAGTTAATGATGCATTAATAAAAAAATACAGGATGAAAAAACACATCCTGTATTTTATGTATATTACAAATAGTATTATTGCCCTGACTTCACCATTTTCATGGAGTCAATAGTTTTGCCATCAGCTATAAGGGCATAGGTGTAGATTCCAGTGCTGAGTGAAGAACAATATACATGTAAAGTGCCGTTTCCTTTACCTTCTAATTCAACCGACTTAATAATTTTACCAGTATTATCATAAAACATGATTTTTGCATTATTAACATTATCTGGTAAATAATAAGTAATATCCGTTTCTTCGGCAAAGGGGTTCGGATCATTTTGATTGAGAATGATTGCATTTTCAGTTGATAGTTCTACAACATTGTAATTATTCTGCACACCACTGCCGCTGTTATTGCCTGTTGTCATGCTTCCACTAAGAAGGGTTTTAATTTCAGCTAATTGAGTTTTTAATGAATCAATAACAGATTGTTGCTGCTCATTCATGGTATTTAACTCCTGTACAGACTTAACTAATGGAACAACAAATGAAGCATATCCCAAACTGTAAATATCATGTTCGTTTTTAGGTTTGGATAATCCGCTAAATTCATAACCTATTTTCTCTGCTGCTGCTTCAACTTCCTGTGCAATAAACCCACTGTATTGTATTTTTTCAACGTCATATTTCCCTCTCCAATTTGCAGTATCCTTTATGCCTAAGATACTATTTTCTTTGTCCAAATCAATATTATAAGTAACTGGCCTTAACTGTACGATAAATGAAAGTCCCGGTACATCTTCTTTTATATTATTTTTTATACGAGAATCCGAGACCATACTCCAATCACTATTACTTAAAGTGCCATTCCAAGTACAAGAACCATTGCTAACAACAGTTTTATTAGTAGCGTTCGCTAAAGTGCCATAACCTATTGCCGTAGCATTTGATAGATTTGTTATATCAGGTGAACCAGGAGTATATACATTCGATTGATAACCTATAGCGGTATTATAGGTTCCTGTAGTATTGTAGTTAAGAGCATATCCTCCATTGGCAGTATTATAACTTCCTGTAGTGTTATCTGAAGCACCATATCCGATGGCCGTATTTAGATCTCCTGTGTTATCATAAAGTGCAGAATGACCAACGGCAGTATTACCATCACCTGTAGTATTGGAATAAAGTGAAAAATAACCTGCTGCTGTATTGCTGATACCTTCTGTGTTAGAATAAAGTGCCTGAACGCCATTAGCAACATTATAACTTCCCTCGGTATTATATTGAAGTGCAGCTGCTCCATTTGCTGAATTGTAATTTCCTGTGGTGTTGTTTTGAAGTGCATATAATCCGATAGCAATATTGCTGCTTCCAGTGGTCGATGGATTTAATGCCCCAACACCCCAAGATGTATTTGTGGTATTCAATCTACCTGCTTGTACATTATTTCTTTTAAATACAACATCAACATCATCGATAGTTCCCATAAAATTGGTACCGGCGGTAGTTCCTGAATTTCCTAATAGTCTCCATGCTATAGTATTCAAAGTAGGAATGGTCCACGATGCCAAACCGTTTGCATCGGAGGTAAGTACTTTTCCGGCACCGGGTGAACCGCCAAGTATTGTTAGCTGGCCTGAAAAAGTTCCATCGCCATTTTTGTAAAATGTAATAGCATTCGAACGGTTTACAGCACTTGTTCCGTTTCCAATGATAAAAACAGGATCAGTACTTACCCATGATGTGGAAGTGCCTGCAGCAATATTGAACTGGCCTATGGTCATAGAAGCATAAGCCTGAGCAATAGTTCCACGACATGCTGCAAAGGAATAATAACCATCTGTTTGTGACTCAAGCCCCGTAGCAACTGAATAATAACCATTTGCTACATTTAATCTTCCCGATGCTATGGAACCAGTTGCATTAACTGAAATTGTATTGAGTTCTCCCATTGCAAAGGAATTAAGCGCGGCAGTACTATTTCCTGAACCTAAAGTCAATGAACGGTTACCGGTATTGGTGTTATTGTATCCTAATGCTACTGAATAATCAGCCGAGGCAGTATTCAACCAGCCTGTTGTAAATGTATAAGTTCCAGAAGCTGTATTGCTTACTCCACAAGCAAATGCTCCCTGCCCCGAGGCAGTATTTGAATTTCCAAAAGCAGTTGAGTATGTTCCGGTAGCTGTATTATCATTACCAAAAGCTACAGAATATAAACCTAGATTATCCCATTGTGTACCAGTTACACGCCCAGCACGTAGTGCATAGCTAGACGGAACCCACATAAACCTTGTACCTGCCCCAGTAGTTGGCAAATTTCCGCTGGTCCCGGAGAATAGCACACTACCATTGTATACGTGAAACTTTGCCAAGATACTTGTGGTATTGATACCAATGTTGTTACTTCCATCCTGATATATCACACTATTATTAAGCTCGTCATTTCCACTTTGATTAAGAGCATTGACTTTTGGAATATATCCTACACTCGTTGTGGCTACTGATACATGTGGGTTTTGTGCAATTAAACAATTAATTGATATTAACCATGTTATTGCCCCAATAACTACTATTTTTCTTTTCATTTTTTTATATTTTATGGTTTAATTAAATAAAATGATTTTCCCTGCATTCGCAGTACTTTCCGCCTTATGGCGGATGCCATAGCACTTTAAACAAATAATTGTTAAAAATTTGCTTTAAGGTTTCAGATATGATATTTTTGCAGAACATTTGGTTTAATTACTGAATGTTTTATTTCACAAATAACCGGCAGAGGGGCTTGCAAATCCTAGCCGGTTTTTTATTTCCATATTAAATTATTATTATTCCAGTATAATAAAAAGCATTAATCAGTAAATGTTCATAGTTTGGATACTGAAAAATGTAGTTAATTAATCAAGGCTGCCTTCAAATATATTCTCATATATATAGTACTCAAATAGCCAAAACGTAACCAGCAAAAACCAATAAAAATTCGCTTTTGTTGAAAAATAATTTACTAAATCGATAGATTAATTCAGGGGATTATTTATAAAATAAAAAAAGAAGGGGTTTATTCGAGTTCGTGAAGCAATGATATGGCTTGCTTTTTATAGAAACTATTTCCCGATGAGATTTTTTTTAAAGTTTTTTCA
>JAZDMF010000342.1:0-4493 GCA_043801235.1 Bacteroidota bacterium
TCAAAATAGATACAATGAAAAAAATAACCCTGATCATAACAACAGCAATCCTGATATCAGGTATGGTTACAGCCCAGGATTTATCAACATACAACCAGGACACGCTGAAGAACAAGATGAAAATTTATACGGAAATGCTGAAGGTTGCCGATTCCTACCTAATAAAGGCTGAGGCGGAACTGAAAAATGTAAAATTTTTCAAAGCCCAGGCCCGTACATATCTTGACAGTGCATACATTCTTGCACAAAAGGCCGATATCGACAAATCGAATGCGCAGCTTTACATTTTGCAGTTCAATTATGTATATGACCTGGCCGATAAATTTTTAATAAAGTCTGATTCGTTCATGGCCGTCGTTGATGCCTATAAGGATACAGCCACAATGAAAAATAAAGAAGCCGAATCGTATTACCTGCAGTTAGTCGATAATTACCAATCCATGCTTGAAAGTGACACTCTTAATCCTGTTATATATACTGTTCAGTTAGGAGCGGGAAATATGGACATTGATTATTTCAATAAAGTGACCAACCTGGAAATAATCACTCCGGGCGATGGAATAAAACGATTTATTTCAGGCGCGTACCGTTCAAAAAGCGAAGCCCTTGAAGCACGGCAGAAAATGATTGACCTCGGGTATTATGATGCTTTTATCCGGTCAATGGAATCGCTGAACTACTGATTTTATATCAAAGAAAAGTACTGAATTTCTAATTGTAATTGCATTTCTTCCGACATTCCTCAATGGTTTCAAAAGGTACTTTTCCTCTGCATACCCCCATGCGAAGGTCAGTAATGTGGATGCGGTCTTTACAGAAAATACCTTTTTTTACAAGATGCTTTTATCCCTTATTTTTTTAAATTGAAAATAATGAATTAAAAAAAGTACTCCGGCAATCAGAAATGGAGCAGCGAGAATAATAATGCCAAAGTTTTGAGTGAAAAAACCGGTAAATCTTATTATGCTGAACAGGGAAATTAAAATAAAAATAATTCCTCCGGCAAGTTCCCATTTCCATGCAACAACAAGGAAGGCGATAAGTATCAGGGTAGGTATATTATGCATCAGGAAAGCAAGCATTTGTTCTCCGAAAGTGTATTTTGGTTCAAAGACATCGAAGGAAAATAACATTACGAAAGTAATGGCAAGTATGCATATGATGCGGGGAGTCCAGAAGAGAATTTTGTGTTTCATGTTTTTTTATAATAAAATTTTTTTTCAGTTTTTGGAAATCTCATACCTGTATACCTCTGCATTAATCAATTTACGGCGGATAAGGGCCTTTATAAATTATGCAAGGATCTTCGCCTGTATAGCATCTGGAAATTAACAGAACTTCAGTTTCTATTGATGTAATTTCATCATTTAATTCGAATGTAAAATCGCAGGATTTCCACCAGTTGTAATAACATGTACTGTCACGGTATGTATGCCATTTGTCATCCTCTTTTTTATGCATTTTGTAAAAATCATCAAAAGGAATTTTTTTAACAGCCCGTTTTAAACAATACTTTCCGACAGGCAAATGACAACTGATCATTCCTGAACTGTCGGTATTGAATTCTTTAAACCACAATGAATCTCCGCATCCTTGTTGGTATTGAATAATAAAATCATCATAAGCTGCTGTTTCTTTTCTGTTCGCCATTTCATATGTTGGAACAACACCGCCACAATACGGAACTTTTCTTTTGATAGTCAATACAACATTATTACTTTGTTTAATGCTGTCCTGCGAATAGGTTGTCAAAAAAACTGCAACCATTACAATTATCACAAGAATTTTTTTCATAGTCATTTTGTTTTGTCAATATAACGAGCGGTTAAATATATTTTTGCTCCCAATAATCACGCCGGAAGTTCAGGGGTGATTTTATGATTACTTTTCAGTTGTATGGTACGTGTACCGGTGGGCATTGATTCACCAGCCGACTACACGATAATATATTTGTTTTATTTCTTTAGCACTTTAAAGGTTTGCCTGCTTTGTTCCCCAAGGCTCAACAAGTAAATCCCGCTCTCCAGTTTATTGATCTTAATACAAGTTGAATTGCTGTTTAATTTGCCCGATATTAAATGTCTTCCTGCAATATCGCTTAGGGTATAATTCGTGAATAATTTGCTGTCGCATGTTTTTACTATGATGTATTCATAAGCAGGATTCGGGAAGATTTTTATCATATCCATATTACTGTCCACATTGTATTCAGGTGTACTGACAGTAATAGTATCAATAGTGAACAGAGTATTGCTAATGTCAAGAGGGAAGGCGCCTGGCTGGTTTACATAAGTATCCATTGTTGCTTCATAAACCCAGATCCGGCATTTTGAACTATAAACAGATGGCAATGTCACATTTTCGCTCCCGTCGTTTGCTGTACTGCTGATAAGGGTAATCCAGTTTGCACCCTCGTCAGTTGAAATGCGTATTCCGACATTACTTGAGAATCCGGTTGATGACCATGTAACAGTTGCTGTAGTTCCAGGCGCGAAAGTTTCACCTCCGTTCGGATATAATACTTCAATAGTAGGATATGCCGGTTGCTGTTGTACAGTGAAGAAACCATCACTCATATCAGTTACACTTATATTTTCAGCATTGGTGACTTTGATAAGGCATTGGGTTGAAATCGTTCCGGGGACATTAATATCGTAGGAATTATTATTGGTGACAGCATAAGCCATCCGTTTCCAGGTTGTACCGCCATCAGTACTGATTTCAATATTTACTTTTGATAACGTTCCGGTTGATGTCCATGTAATGGCTTTCCAGTAATATGCATCAATTGTTTCGCCACCGATGGGGTAAGTAACATTTATGGTACTTGCGGGAGGAGTGCCAATTGTAAAAACAGCATTGCTTTTATCGTTTACTCCCATGGCTGTTGCGCTTGAAATGCGCAAAATACAATTGTTGGAATTGGCTGTTGGCAATGTTACGGTTTCGTTTCCGTCATTTGCTGTGGATGAAACCAGGTTCTGCCATATTGCACCACCATCGGTAGAGCAGTCGATTCTGACATTTCCGGGAGAGCCTGCAGATGTCCATGTTACATTCGTTGCTCCACCGGAAGTAAGCATTTCTCCGCCATCCGGAGCTGTAAGTGTGAATGATTTATTAAATGAACCATAATAATCGTACAGTGCAAGAGCTATGGCTTTTCCGAAATATTTAATTCCTTCTACATTATTCAGGAAGTTGGTGGCAGAACCACCCACCGACATTTCATAAGCCATGGGAATGCTTCGCCATTCTTCCCAGCACCTCCCATAAATACGGATACTTGGCCATACAGTGGGCAAAACATTTTGCCATCCGCCACGGCTGTAACCCTGCAAAGTATTCGGAATCCACGGAGCGCCCGACAATGGCATCTCATTTCTTAAGAATCCGTCAAAATTATTAGCAACAGGATCGGCAAGCTGATATACACCGTACCAGTTATCAATTCCACCCTGGTGAATATTAAACGAAAAATCAATGGAGTTACCGGAAACAACAAACTGGTCAATGCGGTTCCATATTGCTTTTGATTCCTGTGTCATTGGAACTGACATTCCAGGCATCAGTCTTTCGCTGGCGCCGGGGTTAAAGCGCCACTGTGCGCCGGTGCCGTCATCCGGATCATTAGCTGTTCCGCTGTAAGTTGCGTCAGGTCCCACATCAGGTATAACAATAAAGATCATATTCTGAAGCAATTGTTGTGCAACCGGATCACCGGAAACCAAAAAATCCACAAGTCCCTGGCATGTCCATCCGCCGGTCTGTTCGCTGTTATGCTCCTGCCCGTATAGTAATACAGTTTTCTTTGCTGATGAAGGATAGGTTGTATCAGTTACAAACAACATCCATACCGGATATCCCAAAGAACTGCTAGTTACAATTTCGGATGACACATCAGGATTCGTTGATAGAGCACTTATCCAATTGTTAGTATGCGTGGGCATCGCAGGATAGCTGAGCGCCAACCAGGCAAGGTTGGTCGCAGGTGTAATGGTGAATGTAGCATTCGGATTGGAATAGATACCAGTGGTTAACTTTTGCCAGGTGCTTTCAGAAGATACGGTATAAGGGTCAATGGCTTCAGTATAAACTGCCTTTCCGTCTGCTCTTCCCCAGAAGGCGCCACTGCCCCAGTCAGCGTTGGTAATGGTAATGATAACCGTTTGCCCAGCCGCATTTTCAATTTTCAGCATAAACCAACCGTGATAATGATCTCCGGTCGTATTATAGTAGCCGGATTCAGGAGCACATAGTGTTGGTGTTGTTAGTTTGCATGTGAAACTGCTGGCAGATACCTGTGTTATATCTACCACATTTGAGCCTTCAAATCCCCCGCTCACCGTAATGGGCTGGGAGTTTACAAATAAGCACCCGATAGAAAAGAGAGTGATTAAAAAAAGTTTGTTTTTTTTCATGGCAGATTTTTTAGAAATATTATTAATGAAATATGTAGCAATTCCGCAGGTAATAATTTTAAAGTTCATGCA
>JAZDMF010000344.1:0-26642 GCA_043801235.1 Bacteroidota bacterium
TGTGCCCATCCCTTGGTTAATTGCAAGGTGCATGGTTTTATGATAAGCGCTTTTAGCTGACTCAAGTCCGCAATCATCAAAAATGGAGATTTTGTATTTGTTCGACTGGACATCGGGCTGAGAAGTACTATCAACAAATACGCTCATGCTGTCATATGGAACGGCTCCGATCCTTACATAATTATTTGTGGTCGTTTCCCTGAAAATGTAAAAAGTATCAATTGCAGAAGAAACAGTTTTATTCCAAACGACCAGGTTTTTGTTTGTACTGTCAACACTAACGATGCAAATTTCCGGAGCGTTCATTGGTGTTAGCATAACACTGACATCATCGGTAGCAACACAACCATTAGGTGTTGTAACCGTGACAGTATACGTTTGATTCGAATCAATTGTCACAACAGGATTCGCCACATTTGAACTATCAAGCCCTATGTTAGGCAACCACGAATATGAGAGCAGGTCTGTTCCGGTATAATTTGTTGTGGTATTCATTATGGTACTACCGCCACAGATTATTGTACCATCTGTTCCGTTAATTGTCATGGGATTTACAAAAACATTCACGCTGTCGGTTGCAACACAACCATTTGGCGTTGTTACAATAACAAAAAATGTTGTATCCTCAATAATTGTAATAGTAGGATTTGGAATAGTGTCATAATTCAGTCCTGCAGATGGGTACCAATAATAAGTAAGGATTCCGCTTCCAGTATAATTTGAAGTAATACTATCTAATTGTGCTGCGCCTCCACAAATTAAATCCTTATCTGAACCTGCATCTGCTATTAACGGATTTACATAAACAGTAATACTGTCAATTGCTGTACAGCCATTCGGTGTTGACACGGTAACATAAAATTTTGTATTGCTTGTAACGTTTGCAGTAGGATTTGGGATAGTGTCGTAATTCAACCCTGCAGACGGCGACCAATTATAAGCGAGAGTTCCGCTCCCTGAATAATTTGATGTAGCATTATCTAATTGTGCAGTACCTCCGCAAATGATTGTTTTATCTGTTCCTGCATCTGCTGCTAACGGATTTACAAAAACATTGACACTGTCAATTGCTGTGCAGCCATTAGTTGTTGTAACTGTGACATAAAATTTTGTGTCGCTAGTAACGTTTGCAGTAGGGTTTTGAATAGTGTCGTAATTTAATCCTGCAGATGGTGACCAATTATAATCAAGAGTTCCGGTTCCTGTGTAATTTGAAGTAATACTATCTAATTGGGCTGTTCCATCACACACGATAGTTTTATCTATTCCTGAATTAACGGTTAATGGATTTACATTAATAGTCACACTATCTATAGCAGTACAGCCATTATCTGAAGTTGCTGTAACGAAATATTTAGTAGTAACGTTCGGGTTTGCTATAGGATTTGCTATGTTTGCATCACTTAAACTATTTGCCGGTGACCAAGAATATGATGCTATCACCGGAAACTTTAGAATTTTTCCGCTGGTACCAACAACATAACCTGTATTGGCATCGGGGAAATGTACCGAACGCAAAGTAACATTTGTTCCTGTTCCGCTTGTTTGCTGTATCCAGGTTGTTCCGCCATCAGATGTTTTCAGAAGAGTACTGGCATCTCCTACCACATAACCTGTATCAGTATTTATAAAATACACCGAACACATAAAATAACCTGTTGATATATGTGTTGATGTCCAATTAGCACCTGCATCATTTGTTTTAACAATATATCCATTATCGCCAACAACATAACCCGTATTTGCATTTGTAAAATATAACGAACGGAAACCAGAACCTGTTCCGGTTGTTTGCGTAGTCCAGCTTGTTCCTCCATTTGTGGTTTTCAAAATATTACCTGAACTTCCTTGTACCACATATCCGGTATCTATACTTGTAAAATATACTGAACGGAAACCGTATACTGTTTCAATTATTTGCCGTGTCCAGCTTGTTCCACCATTGGTCGTTTTTAAAAAAACACCCACATTACCGCTATCTCCAGCCACATAACCCACATTAGAATTTATAAAATATACGGAATTTAACATATCAAGCATGTTGGTTGTCTGCTGTGTCCATGTTGTTCCGCCATCTGTTGTTTTTAATATTTTTCCTGATGTTCCTGTTACATAACCTGTATCGGGATGTACAAAATAGATAGAATTTAATGAGGCACCTGATCCACTTGTCTGCTGTGTCCAGTTTGTTCCGCAATTAGTTGTTTTTAGAATTATTCCGGTACTCCCTGCTACATAACCGGTATCATTATTCACAAAATAAACCGAATTTAAAGTCTGGGTTGTTCCACTGTTTAATAATACCCATTTTGGATTTGCATTAAGCTCAGCATAACCACCGCAAATTATAGTCTGATCATTGCCTGCATCAATGCCGCATTGGGCAAAAGTCGTTATTCCGTAACATGAAAGTAACAGAATAAGAATAATTTTAATAGTTTTCATAAATGGAATTTATTTTGGGAAATTTATTATTTAAAAAATTTGAATTTGCAAAATTGAATAAATACATTTGGACAATGTTTCGTCCAATATTCTTATCAGAAGTATGTAGTAAAATTAGATATTTATTTGGTTAATTCGTGAAATACTTTAATAATTCAAATATACCAGCAGGCATTATAGGTATTGTTAGAGAATTTAAATGTAATAAAAGTTCACATTTGACATTTTACATTTGCCATTTAAATATTACTTATCCGTGAATACTTGCTTGGGAATTTTCTGTTACCTGCCTGCCGGCAAGGCAGGCTCGCTCCCACTACCGCAACACCAGCTTGCTCGTGAACCTTCATAAATTCTGTGTTTTTCATTTAGTCTATGTATATTTGTGAAAATTTATGAAGGTTTGCCTATTATGGACAGTACACGACAGCAAAAAGTTTCAAGGCTTATACAGAAAGATCTGAGCAATATTTTTCTGCTTGAAAGCCGCGGCATGTATGCCAATGCAATGGTCACAGTTACACAGGTGCGCGTTTCGCCCGACCTGGGAGTCGCTAAAACTTACCTGAGCATTTTTGCAACAGGCAGTGTAGATAAAAAAGATATCCTTGAAAAGATCAAACTTCACTCAAATGCAATAAGAAAAAATCTGGGAATCCGCATAGGGAAGCAAGTGCGTGTTATCCCTGAACTTGAATTTTTTATCGACGATTCACTCGATTATATTGAAAATATTGAAAAACTCTTAAAAAAATAATGTCAAATTGATGATGTAAAATTGCAAATGTCAAATTTAAGAATATGAGAGAAATACTTTCAGAACGATTTTTAGAGTTTGCGGTAAATATTTATAAACTGGAAAAACAATTATGCAAAACATTTAGTGGGAGGCATGTTTATGGCCAACTGTTCAGAGCAGGAACTTCAGCAGGCGCAAACTATGAGGAAGCAACTGGTGCTGAAAGTAAATCGGATTTCATTCATAAAATGCAAGTGGTATTAAAGGAACTGAGAGAATCGTTTTATTGGTTGCGATTTATTAAAAAAGCTGAGTTAATTCAGGCTGATAATCCTATCTTAATTTTTCTGTTAAAGGAAAATGATGAACTTTTAAGAATAATTGGGAAATCTGTAGCTTCAGCCAAGACAAATAGAAAATAAATTTCATTTTGCCATTTTACATTTGCTATCTGCAATTTGACATAAAAGAATTTTATTAATGCAGTACGATCCCATAAAACGAAGTCTCGGAAAGGTTTTCAACCGTTCACCGTTTTTAAGAAAACTATTTTATAAACTTCTTGATTTGTTGCTGCTCCGAACCTGGCACATAAAAAAAGATGTCAGAGAATGGGTGAAAAAACAAAAAGGCGACAAATCCGATAAGAGCAGCATAAATGTATTGGATGCCGGCTCAGGCTATGGACAATATACTTATTTTTTATCCGGCTTGAAAATTCGTCCGCATGTTACAGCGGTAGATGTTAAAGAAGATCAAATTGCCGATTGCAATGATTTTTTTAAAAGAACCGGAAGAAACAATGCGGTTTTCAGTGTTGCCGATCTCACCACATTTGATAAAAAAAACGAATTCGACCTTGTGCTATGTGTTGACGTAATGGAGCACATAACTGAAGACTCAAAAGTTTTTTCAAATTTTCATGCATCATTAAAACAAGAAGGGATGCTGCTGGTGTCAACACCTTCCGACCGGGGTGGATCTGACGTGCACGATCATGATGATAAAGAATCTTTTATCGGAGAACACGTTCGTGACGGTTACGGAATTAAAGAAATTACTGAAAAACTAATGAACAGCGGATTTGCTAAAGTTGATGCACGGTATGTTTATGGAACACCGGGAAAAATTTCGTGGAAACTTTCCATGAAATATCCTATACAAATGCTAGGTGTTTCGAAACTTTTTTTTATTCTGTTACCTTTTTATTACCTGCTTACATTTCCGCTTTGCCAGAATCTTAATTATATGGATGTGATCTTAAAACATAAATCAGGAACGGGGCTGGTTGTGAAAGCATGGAAGTGATTATAGCAGCACTTGCAGCTTCAGTTAACAGCCAGCAACGAACAACGAACAACAAAAACAAACTAACTTGTCTACTTATAAACTTGCCTACTTATAAATGTAATTTTGAACACATCGTTGTATATAGCCAGGCGTTACCTCTTCTCTAAAAAATCGCATAATATTATAAATATCATTTCCGGTATTTCTGTTCTTGGTTTCACTGTTGGCACTATGGCGCTTATTGTGATTCTCAGTGTTTTCAATGGTTTTGAGTCGGTGGTGGTAAGCTTGTTCAATACATTCAATGCCGAAATACAAATCACTGCCAAAGAAGGAAAAACATTTGATGTTACAACACTTCCTGAAAATGAGATTAAAAAAATTCCCGGAGTAGTTTATCTGACCGACGTGATTGAAGAAAATGCGTTACTGAAGTACAGGGAAAAACAATATATAGCAACCATCAAAGGCGTCAGTCCCGATTATAATAAAATGTCCGGCCTTGATACAATGATCGTGGATGGCGAATTTGTTTTACAGAACGACAGCAATAATTATGCTTTGGTCGGACAAGGTGTTGCCTACAATCTGGGATTGCAATTGAATGATTATCTGAATCCCCTTGAAATTTATGTTCCGAGAAGGGAAAGCACCGGCATGCTCAATCCGCTCGAATCATTTAATTCCGAAGTATTGTTTCCTTCGGGTGTTGTGTCCGTCCAGCAGGATTTTGATATAAAGTATGTTCTTATTCCTATTCGTTTTGCACGCAAAATGCTTGATTACAAAAATGAAGTATCCTCAGTTGAACTCGGGCTGAAGCCGGGTACCAATGTTGATAGGGTCCAAAGGCAAATTGAAAAAATTGCCGGTGATAAATTCTGCATTAAAAACCGTTTTCAGCAGCAGGAACTTCTGTACAAAATAATGAAATCCGAAAAATGGGCCATCGTTCTTATTCTCTCGTTCATACTGCTTGTGGCTACTTTCAATATAATAGGCACGCTTACCATGCTGATACTCGATAAGAAAAAAGACATTGCTGTGCTCTGGAGCATGGGTGCTGACAAAGCCCTGATACGGAAAATATTTTTTGCCGAAGGAATGATGATCACCTTTTTCGGGGCTGTATTGGGGCTCGCTTTAGGGATGATGGTTTGCTGGCTTCAGCAAAAATTCGGATTTATTACCATGCCCGACGACGGCACTTTTGTGATTTCAGAATATCCCGTTGAAATACGCAGGTTTGACGTTATGCTGGTTCTGGCAATCGATCTTGTTATAGGAGTTATTACTTCCTGGCTTCCCGTTCACCAGATTTCAAAACGCACTATTGAAGAACAGAAGAAGTTCTGATCAGGAACAGCATTAATGTTTCTTCAGTAGCAGTAGGCAATCGTCAGTCCTCGTCCGCAATACACATTCTGCAACAAATAACGAACAACAAACGAAAAAACGCATAACATCAAACGTCTTACTTCTTGGTAACTATCTCCGTTTTGTTGTCGTAATTTACCCAGTATTTTCCTTTGGGAAGTTCGGTAATACTTACCTCTGATCCGGTTCCGTCCAGCAGGAAATTTCCTTTTTCATCAAAAATTTCAAAGGCGGTTTCACCTGAAAAAGTTATTGCATCGGTAACTTTCAAAGAGCTGATGAAAATCTCTTTGGCTGTGGCTGATCGGAATTTTACAGATTTTGAATAAACCGTATTCCCTTTCAAATCGGAATGTGAAATCCGTAAAAGGTTTGGTCCGTAATGCGGTTTTATGTCAAAAACATATGTGTTTTTCCGCAAAGTATCTGTGTTGTCAACATCCCCAAGGGTTATCCATTTTTTCCAGCGGTATTGTTCGATAGAAAAAGAACTGAACAGTTCGCCTTTGACAATCCATGTTATTTTTCCTGTTTTATCAGGCTTTGCAGAAACAAAAGCAAAAGTGCTCTGGGGTTGCAGAACATCAGGGTTGATTATTTTCGGCTTGCAGCCTTTTGTATAAATAAATGCAACATCCACTGCCTCGGCATTACCTATTTCAAGCAAAGAAAAGTCCACTTCAAACGAATTAGATTTAACTTCATCTTTTGTGGTTTTTCCGTTCACGAGAACCTGCGTTACTCCGTAAACCGTGTCACTTCCGCACGTAGGGTTAATGATATAAAGATTTTTTCCGTAATAATGGCCTTCCAGCGCAAGCGTGTCCTGTGCAAAATCAGAGGCATATACAAAACAAAATAAAAATATCGAAATAATATTCTTCATAAAAAGATTGCGTTGCAATATTAATTTTTATTTTCGTCAGGTAAAAATATTTTAATCAGATTTTTTCTTAATTTTAGCCATTCTTAATAATATTATTGAAAAATCATTTCATACATGGATCACTGGATTCGTATAATTGAAGAAAATATATTAAAATATTTTCCCGAGGAAGAAAAGAAAAATGCCCTGGATGTTCTGGAATTACTAAAAAATGAATGGGATGTTCATAAAAAAGGTAATGATTTTTCTTCTGATGAATTAATCCCGTTTGCAGAGCTGAAAAAAAAGGAAGAAATGTTCAGGACTATGGTGGAGAATCAGGGAGAAGGAGTTGCTGTTGTTGATGAAAATGAAAGATTTTATTTTGCCAATCCTGCGGCTCACCGCATTTTCGGACTGAACGACGGAGAGTTAATAGGCAGGAACCTGAAGGAATTTGCTTCTGCAGAACAGTTAAAGATTTTCATGGAGCAAACCGAACAAAGAAAAATCGGAGAGAAAAGTACATACGAAGCAGAGATATTAAGGACAGACGGAGCAGTAAGGATATTGAGAATTACGGCAACCCCCCGTATCAGCAAAACAGGAGATTATAATGGTGCTTTTGGAATTTTTGTTGACATCACGGATATTAAAAAAACAGAAATTGAATTAAAAAAGGCCAAAGAAAATGCCGAAAGGGCCAATCGTTCCAAATCCGATTTCCTTGCTTTTGTAAGTCATGAAATACGTACTCCCATGTCAGGGGTTATTGGCGTAACCGATCTTTTACTTGAAACCAGCCTGAATTCAAAACAA
Organism: Bacteroidota bacterium; assembly: GCA_043801235.1. Taxonomy (GTDB): domain Bacteria; phylum Bacteroidota; class Bacteroidia; order Bacteroidales; family CG2-30-32-10; genus DAOQAK01. Next base: position 7,536 of record JAZDMF010000344.1, read on the forward strand.
AAATACCTTGTGGATATGATCCGTATCAGCGGGGAAAACATGATGCTGCTTTTAAATGACATTCTTGATTTTTCAAAGCTGGAATATGGTAAATTCAAACTGGAAATAAATACAATCAGCCTTTCTGAAACCATCGAAGAATCAATCAAACTCTTTGCACCCGCAGCTCTTGAGAAAAAAATCGGGATGTCGTATAATATCAAAAAAGGTGTTCCTGGTTTTATAAAAACCGATAATAAACGACTGAAACAGATTCTTGCCAATCTGCTTAGCAATGCTATAAAATATACCGAACATGGCGACATAGAACTGAAAGTGGAAACCCGGAAAAAATATACTGATAATGTTGAACTGGTTTTTTCCGTAAAAGACAGCGGTATTGGAATTTCAGATGAATTACAGAAAAAACTTTTCACGCCTTATGAACAGGATGAAGATACAATCGCAAGAAAATACCAGGGAACAGGCCTCGGATTGGCCATCTGTAAAAAAATGACAGAGTTGCTTGGCGGAAATATCTGGGTTGAAAGCAGGAAAGGAGACGGTACAACATTCTTTTTCACTATTAAAGCAGGGCTTTCTGAAGAATACAGTACTTTTTTTGAATCCGACCGGCATAAAAATACTGTTAAACGGGAAGCTTCCCTTCTTTCAGAAAAATACCCTTTCAGAATACTTATTGCCGAAGATAATATGATAAACAGGAAACTTATGCTTAAAATTCTCGAGAGCTTTGGCTATAGTGCAATGGTTGCCACGAATGGACGGGAAGTTCTGGAAATATTAGAGAATGAACCAGTCGACCTTATTTTTATGGATATCCAGATGCCTGAAATCGACGGATTCGAAGCCACGAAAATTATTTTTGAAAAAATTCCTGAAAAAAACCGCCCTAAAATAATAGCCCTTACAGCAAATGCTCTTGAAGGCGACAGGGAACGCTGCCTCGAAGCAGGTATGGATGACTATATGAGCAAACCCATTCGTAAAGACGACCTGTATAATATTATCGATAAAACAGGTAAAAAAATCGAAAAGAAATAAATTTCTTCTTCGGGCAACCATTTTATTAATTCTGTAGTCTTTATAAGGTATAAAATAAATTCCTCAAAAATTTTTAATTAATGGGATACATACGTATATTTGTTATCCCTTATCCGAAATTTATAAAGCAACAGCGTATGAAAAAATCTACACAACAAACAAATGGGAGAGTTGTCTCCGTATTTTCAGGCTTCATTCTGGCAGCTGCAATATTATTGTTTTCAGCCAGTCTTTTTGCCGGTGATATTAAAATTAAAGAAGGCAATGCCGACCTGAAAATTAAAACCAGCACTTACACAAACTTTGATTTTACCAATACTTTCACGGAGGTTTCTTACAGAAATGTTAAAACCGATAAAGGAACATTTTGCGAACTTTCTGTTCCCGATTATGGTTTCTCAAACCGTGTGGGCGATCCGAAACTTCCCATGTTGCGCAAACTGATTGAAATTCCATATGGCGCCACGGTAAATGTAAGTGTTATCAGTTATTCTGAAACCGAATACAAACTATCCGGTTACGGCATCACAGAAAAGCTCATGCCTGCCCAGCCACCGGTTATTAAAGATCAAATGAAAGAGCTTTCCGATTTTGAATTCAACCTGGCAACATACGCATCAGATCAGTTTAATGCCGATGACCTGGTTTCCGTAAATGTGCTCGGAACAATGAGAGGGGTTACTATTGCAAGGCTCGATATTGCTCCCGTCCGGTACAACCCGGTTACCAACACAATTAAAGTGTATAATGATATCGAAGTTGAAATCACTTTCCAGAATGGCAATATTACAGGAACCATAGCCAACAAGGAAAAAACATATTCTCCATATTTTGAAAGCATGTATTTCAACCAGCTGCTGAATTATAAAGAGCCTGTATCAAAAGATTCTCTTACAAAATATCCTGTTAAATATGTGATTGTTTCCCCGATTACTTTTCAGACGCAACTTCAGCCGTTCGTTCAGTGGAAAACAAGAAAAGGCTTTACTGTTGTTGAAGCATATACCAACAACCCTGATGTAGGAACCACAACGACTTCAATAAAAAATTACCTGCAAGATCTTTACAACAATGCAACACCCGATGACCCCGCACCTTCCTTCGTCCTTTTTGTTGGCGATGTGGCCCAGGTTCCTTCTTTCACAGGCAACACAGGATCGCATGTTTCCGACTTGTATTACTGTGAATATACAGGCGATTATTTACCTGAAGTGTATTACGGAAGATTTTCTGCCACCAATTCAACCCAGTTGCAGCCACAGATAGATAAAACATTAGAATACGAAGAATACACCATGCCCGACCCTTCCTTCCTTGCCGAATGTGTTATGATTGCCGGTCAGGATGCTACTTATGGCCCGTTGCACGGCGACGGACAGATAAATTACGGTACTGACGAATATTTCAATACCGCTCACGGGCTTACTTCATCAACTTATTTGTATGCAGTTTCCGGTAGCAGTGCTGCAGCCATAATTGATGATGTCAGTAAAGGCGTTTGCTTTGTTAATTATACGGCTCACGGAAGTTCTGACGGATGGGCAGATCCCGCATTCTCTATTTCTGATATTTCCGGATTACTGAATAATCACAAGTATCCCCTGATGGTTGGAAATTGCTGCCTTACCAATACTTTCGACGGAAATTGTTTTGGTGAAGAATTACTGAGAGCTGCCGACAAAGGGGCACTGGGTTATATTGGCGGATCAAACTCCACCTACTGGGATGAAGATTACTGGTGGGGATGCGGTTATAAAACCGTTGTTGTTAATCCAACATATGATGTAGGTACGCTTGGTGCATACGACCGCACTTTTCACGATCACGGTGAAGCCCGCAGCGAATGGTATGCCTCGCAGGACCAAATGATCTTTGCCGGAAACCTTGCTGTTACACAATCAGGATCTTCGGGAACAGAATATTATTGGGAAATATACCATCTTATGGGTGATCCTTCACTTATGATTTATTATGGTATTCCCGCTCAGTTAAATGCAACGTATACTCCGCTTATTCCTTTGGGCGCCGCTACTTTTACTGTTAATACAGAACCCTGGGCATATGTTGCCGTTTCGATGAACAATGTTCTTTACGGCGCGGCACTGGCCGACACCAATGGTGTGGCAACAATCACACTCGATCCTTTTACTGTTCCCGGAACAGCCGATGTTGTGGCCACGAAGCAAAACAGGTCGCCTTTCATAGATACGGTTACTGTTGCATCTCCCACGGGCCCTTATATCGTTTATACCGGCAAATTATTGCATGATGTTGCAGGAAATAATAACGGTCAGGCTGATTACAACGAGAATATTACACTCGATATTACTCTTCAGAATGTTGGTGCAGCTACAGCCAATGGCGTTACAGCTGTTCTTTCAACTGCCGACGCCAATGTTACCATAACCGATAACACCCAAAACTGGGGCAGTATCACAAACGGTACATCTTCAACACAGAATAATGCTTATGCCGTTACGGTTAATAATTATATACCCGATCAGCACATTGTTAATTTCGATCTTGCAATTACAGATGGAAGCAGCAACAGCTGGGCAGGTTCGTTTACACTTACGCTGAATGCACCATTATTATCAGTAGGCACTATTCTTATCAGCGATCCCACAGGGAACAATAACGGACGCCTCGATCCCGGCGAAACGGTTGATGTTACCATTTCGGGTTCTAATACAGGCCATGCCCTTGCAAACAGCGTACAGAGCGTTCTTTCCACTACTTATGCGGATGTCACATTAAATACGTTTTCGCAAAACCTTGGCAATCTTAACCCGGGTGGAGGCGCTGCCAATGCAGTGTTTAATCTGACAGTCAGTCCTTCAGCGGTGATAGGCACGGTTGCCGATTTAACCGATGTTCTTACAGCAGGTTCTTATACTGCTCAACACACATTTTATTTAACCATTGGACTGGTGGATGAAGACTGGGAAACCGGCGACTTCACAAAGTTTGATTGGGTTCAGGGAACCTACCCGTGGATAATTACAGGGACACTTCCTTATGAGGGTGCCTATTCTGCCAAATCTGGAACTATTGCCGATGAGCAAATTTCAGATCTGAGCATTACATTTACTGTTCTTACCAATGACAGTATCTCTTTCTTTGGAAAAGTTTCTTCAGAACAGGATTACGATTTCCTGAAATTTTTTATTGATGGAACGGAGAAAGGTTCATGGTCGGGAGAAATGGATTGGACAAGGTTAGCCTATCCTGTTACTGTGGGTTCGCATACATTTAAATGGACCTATGAAAAAGATCAGTCCGTTAGCGATGGAAGTGATTGTGCATGGACTGATTATATTTTATTCCCACCTGTTCAGATGCCGGTATCTGTTTCAAACTATGATAATGGATTTATCAATACCTTGAATTGTTATCCGAATCCATTCACTGATCAAACAACAATTTCTTATAGCCTTGAAAAACCCGGAAGCGTTTCCTTGAATATTTATAATGCAATGGGACAGGAAATTGCCACGCTGATTGACGGAAAAAATCAACAGGCAGGTTATTATAACAAAGTATTTAATGCCGCAAAACTCGGAAAAGGAATTTATCATTGTGTTCTGACAACACCCGATAAAATTATAGTGAATAAATTATTATTACAATAATATTTATACGGTCTGCATTTTTGAAAAATGCAGACCTGTTTTCATTTTGCGTATGAAACACATTTAAACCCCAAACACATGAAAAAATTTTTACTTCTCACTGCATTGTTTACATTTCTTATTTCAGCAGCAACCACTGCCCAGGTAAACACAAACAAAAACATCATGCAGAAAACAAAAGGTACGGAAGTCAAAATGATTTCTTCCGATATCGAGACCACCGTGATTGATGTGAAGGTATACAAACACGATCTGCTTTCAGTTGATCCCGGCAATGATAATATTTTCAAGGTAACAGCTGATGATGCAGTTTCCATGCTGATTGCCGGCGCCCCCGACCTGCCAAAAATCGCATCATCCATTATCATTCCTGATGATGCCGAAATGCAGGTTGAAGTGCTTTCATCGTCATATACAGATTATGAGAATATTGAAATCGCCCCGTCAAAAGGCAACCTCTTAAGAACTGTTGACCCATCCACCATTCCTTTTGAATATGGGCCGGCCTATTCGAATGATGAATTTTTCCCCGGCAAATTGACCGACCTTGGAGAACCTTATATACTAAGGGATTTCAGAGGACAGGTGGTTAATGTTTATCCTTTTCAGTACAATCCCGTTTCAAAAGTGCTGAGGGTTTATTCTGATATTTCCATTAAGGTGAGCAGGAAAAGCAACAACGGCATAAACGCTTTTATCAGAACCAAGCAAATAACAAAAATCGATAGGGAATTTAAAGAAATTTACAAGAAGCATTTTCTGAACCTTGAAAAATCGCCCATGTACACTCCGCTTGACGAACATGGCAATATGCTTGTTATTTGCTACAGTTCCTACATGTCGGCTATGCAACCTTTTGTTGATTGGAAAAACACAATCGGAATTCCTGCCGAAATGGTAAGCGTTACTACTGCCGGCTCCACTGCTTCTGCAATACAAACATATGTTGCAAACTATTATAATACGAACGGGCTTACATTTCTTTTATTGGTTGGTGATGCTGCACAATGCCCTTCACTTTCATCCAATGGTGGCGGGGCAGATAACATGTATGGGTACATTACCGGAGGTGATTATTACCAGGAAATAATAGTGGGGCGTTTTTCTGCTGAATCTGTAGCACATGTCCAGACACAGGTCACCCGTTCTATTAATTACGAATTGTCACCATCAACTACAAGCGGACTATTTGAAAAATGTATCGGAATAGGTTCTGATCAGGGTCCCGGCGATGATGGTGAAATGGATTTTGAACATCAGAGAGGGATACTTGCAGATTTAATGGGTTTTACATATTCGACCGAATATGAATTATTTGACGGAAGCCAGGGCGGACTTGATGCCACTGGAAATCCTTCCGCAGCTAATTTATCGCCAATTCTTAATGCTGGAGCAGGAGTGATTACTTATACAGGTCACGGATCGGATAATGCTTTTACAACCACAGGATTTTCAAATACGGATGTTGACAATCTTACAAATACTGAAATGTGGCCATTCATATGGTCGGTAGCTTGTGTTAACGGAAATTTTACAGCCGGAACATGTTTTGCTGAAGCATGGTTAAGGGCCACAAGCGGCGGACAACCAACCGGTGCAATTGCCACATTTATGTCAACAATAAATCAAAGCTGGGATCCTCCAATGGAAGCGCAGGATGAATTTGTCGATATTCTTGTGGAAAGCTATACAAGTAATATTAAACGTTCTTTTGGAGGAATTTCTGTTAACGGCCTTTTTCTAATGAACGATACGTATCAGGATTATGCCATGACCGATACATGGACTGTTTTCGGCGATCCATCGGTAATGGTAAGAACTGAAAACCCGAAGGCCATGACCGTCACACATCAGCCTACCATTAATATGGGCGCAAGCCAGATGGTTGTTAATTGTGATGTGGAAGGCGCATTCATCGCACTTACAATTAATCATCAGATTATTGGGACCGGCTATGCTACAGCTGGTTCAGCCACAATAAACTTCAATATGCTTACACAAATTGATACAATCACAGTAGCGGCAACAGCATTTAATTATATTCCATATATCGGAACAGTATTAATTGTAAACAGTGTGCAAAATGATGCTGCTCCACTTTCCATAATAGAACCTCAAAGCAATTACAATTGCTCAGGAATAACAGTAAATCCTGCTGTCGTTCTGGAAAACATGGGAATAAACAACCTGACAAGTGTTACTGTAGATTGCCAGTACGATGGATCTTCTATCGGAACTCAGCAATGGACAGGCAACCTTGCATCGTTTGAAAGCGATACCCTTGTATTTTCTTCAATAACTCTTGCAGCAGGTCCGCACACTATTGAATTTATCACATCACTGCCAAATGGTACCACCGATGGAAACACAGCCAACGATATTGCTGCACGCAGCATCAATGTTCAGGATCTGGCTGTTGTCAGCGATTTTAATGCTGACCAGACTGATTTCTGTACTGCACCTGCCGATGTGCAGTTCACCAACCTGAGTCAAAATGCACAGAGCTATTTATGGGATTTCGGCGACGGAACAACAAGCACTGATGAAAATCCTTTGCACACATATACCGAACTTGGAGCATACACGGTTATTCTTACTGCCGATGCCGGCATTTGCGGAACATCAGTTAAAACAGACACCTCGTATATTATTGTTGGCGCTACACCTCCGGATGTTACCGATGCAACCCTTTGCGGTCCCGGCGTTGCAACACTGAGTGCCAGCGGCCAGGGTATACTTACCTGGTATGATGCAGCAACAGGCGGGAATATCGTTAATACAGGGAGCGTATATACAACCCCGAATCTGTCTGCAACTACTACGTATTATGTTACTGACAGCATATCCGCAGGCCTTTTAAATTGTGCAAAACCTGATAATACAGGCGGTGGCGGCTATACTTCAACCGGAGATCATTATCTTATATTCGATTGTATGATATCTGTAACACTTGTATCCGTTAAGATATACGGTAGTACTACCGCTCCGGGAAATAAAACAATTGAACTGAGAAATAACTCGGGAACCGTTTTACAGTCAGCAACAGTTAATGTGCTTTCCGGATTAAATACATATACTTTAAACTTTGACGTTCCTGTTGGAACCGATCTGCAGCTGGGTTGTGAAGGAACTGATCTCTACAGAAATAATTCCGGAGTAATTTATCCTTATACATTAACCGGGTATATTTCTGTTACAAACAGCAGCGCAGGCGTCAATTATTATTATTATTTCTATAACTGGGAAATCCAGCCTCCAGCATGCATAAGTGCAATGACACCTGTTACTGCATATATAAATAATAATGCGCCTGTTGCTGATTTCAGTTATAATGTAAACGGACTTACGGTAGATTTTACAGATCAATCTGTAAATCCTGCATTGTACAACTGGGATTTCGGCGATGGCACATCAGGTACTGATGCCAATCCCTCACATAATTACACAAGTGCCGGAACTTATAATGTCACACTTATTGTTACTAACGGCTGTGGTTCCGATACCACTATAATGCAGGTAACAACAACTTTATCCGGAATATCTTCTTTAACAAATGATAATGATTTTGTTATCTTTCCGAATCCTTCCCATGACGGATTAATTTATGTTTTAAGCAATCTGAAAGAAAACGGAATTCTTGTAATTTATAATTCCACCGGCCAGCTTATTGACAGTATTGCTTTAATAAAAGGCAAGATGCTTGGAAACCGTACCTCGTTAGATGCGGGTTTGTATTATTTTGTTTTAAGAAGCAATGATACTATTACAACCAGGAAGCTTATTGTGACTGGAAAATAATACAATAATTTTTTTAAATAAAAGGCGGAAAAATTTTCCGCCTTTTATTTAAATCTGAAGTGTAATTTCATTCCAGATTTTATCAGAAATTTTTGCGCCTATCTGTTCAATGACCTGTTTCCCTAACAAGGAGCCGATACGGCCACATTCATTAATGGAAATTTCATTCAGTAAACCGAACAGAAATCCTGAAGCATACAGGTCGCCGGCACCTGTTGTGTCCACAACATTCGCTTTTACAGATTCAATTTTATAAAGTTCTCCTCCTGTCTTTACCAGAGAGCCATCTTTTCCGATCTTCACAACGGCAACATCACACCATTCGGAAATGTGATTCACAGCATCCACTGGCTGATGACCGGTCATTGCCTTTGCTTCGTCCTCATTAGCGAAAATAATATCTGCATAACTTTTACTTATATAAGTCAGAAAATCGCGGTGGGCTTCAACCACATTAAAGCTTGCAAGGTCGAGAGAGATTTTAAGACCGCTTTTTTTTGCAAGATCGCATGCCGTTTCGATAAGTGAATAATTCTGTAAAAGATATCCTTCAATATGAAGCATGTCGTAACCATTAAAGAATGCAGGACTAAGATCTGAAGCAGAAAGTTCAACCGCAGCGCCCAGATGAACGGCAAATGTGCGTTCTCCATCCGGACTTACAAGGGCAACTGCAACACCCGAATCAGAATCGCTTTCAAGCAGAAAAGTTTTAATATTATTTTTTTCCATATCGCTCCTGAAATAGTCACCCATTTCATCCTTGCCTATTTTACCGATAAACCCGGTATCTATTCCCATTTTTGCAAGGCCATGGATGGTATTTGCGGCAGAACCCCCACTGGCAATAATGCGGTCAAAATTTTTAGTTTTATCAATGATTGAGCGGGAGATGTTTTTATCTACAAGTTGCATACTGCCCTTGGGAAGATTTAAATCTGTAAGAAGCGTATCGTTATCAATGCGGGTCATCAGGTCTACCAACGCATTTCCAATTCCTATAACTTTTTTCATTTCACCGTATTTTTATAAATTTTTGCAAATATATTGTTTATTTCAAATCATTAAATTAATTTTGCGCACCCTAATACTCCTCCTTAGCTCAGTTGGTTAGAGCATCTGACTGTTAATCAGAGGGTCGTAAGTTCAAGTCTTACAGGGGGAGCTGTACTTGACAGAGCGGCAAAATTGTCGCTCTTTTTTATTTCTCTCATTCTGAAACCCTTATTTTCCTGTCTTCCGCACTTTTTCGGGATACCCAGAACAGAAGTACTTTGCAGTAATATCAAGGGTTACGGAGGGTGTCCCAAAAAAGTGCGGAAGAGAGGTGGGTGTCCCAATGATTTTTCATAAAAATCAGCATAACTTTTTTAGCTTCGCATATTTGAATTTTTGCTTCCTGTAAAATGCAAATATTGAAACCTTGAAGGGTTATGCAAATTTATAGGGTGTCCCAGTGCGAAAGACAGGATAATGCTTCTTCTTTCGGAAATATCCGGAATCAACATCTACAAAAAAACTATCTTTTCTGTCCTGTAATAACCGGAAGTTGAAGTGATCACACAAAAATACATTCCCGGCGAAAAAGTATTTTCTATCTGAAGCATTTCTTCCGATATCACTTCCCTGCTATACACAGGGCTCCCTGATAGATTGTACAAGGTCAGTGTGAAATTGCCCTGCTGCAACAATTGCGGGTTAAAGTCGATGTATAGCATTTCACCCACAGGATTGGGGTACAACGAAACTACTCCATCAGAGTTTCCGCCTGTTAGTTCGGGCAGCATATTATCGCAGGGAACAAAAGGCCAGCCGGGTGAACCGCCCGGGCAACCAGCAAACCAATTGCTTGGATCATTTAAGTCGCTGCCTGCGTTTAACAATTCAAGCGTCTTTCCGGTACCGTTGGCTTCCGTAGTCCAGGGCGTTGTGCTGTTAAAGGATACCGACAAGTAAAGGTTCATCTCGGAATCGAACAAACGCACGGATTCGCCAGCAGAACTGAGCCCGAAACCAAAGGGCCCGGCGACATTATTAATACCAGGATAAACCAAACGGAATTTAGCCGTATCCTCACAAAGCACAAGGTAATCGCCGCCCTGCAGCACTATGTTTTCACTGAACACCATCGTATTACTGTTATCACCGTCCTTGAACTTCCATCCCGAAATATCCATTGGCCACTGGCCAGGGTTGTGAAGTTCCACCCAGTCGCCGGCATCGGCTGTGACAGGTGAACGATAGTTGATCTCGCTGAAAATCACTTTAGCTGTATCAGGTGCACCCATGAAATATGCAGTGTACACATCAGAAGAATCTGGGTTGAATGTGAGTGAAAGATCGGTGACCGGCGAAGGGAAATGAATGTCGGATTGCCAGAAACTGAAGGTATATCCCGGATTTGGAATAACTGTGACTGTTACAGGTATGCTGTCGAAATAGATTCCTGCCCAGGGCATGTCTTCTATTGTTATGGTGTTTATCTTGATCTTTCCTGCACAGGAAGGATAAACATTCAAGGCGACAGGCACCTGGTTTTTTAGCTCAAAAGTTTCCTGTATGTGATTACGGGCAGTGATCTGCCGTAATGCCCCGTAAGACACCAGCTCATGCATCTGGTAATTTTTCCAGTTATCATAACTGCCATAACCGTCAACTCCCCAGTTCGGATTGCTGAAGCTCGAGCCCCAGCGGTTGAAATGCCGTGGCATCTCGCCATCAATGGTGTCGCGCATCCGGGACAGGGTATTGTTGAAGTAATCAGGTGTGAGTGTAGTGTTAAGCAAATCCGCATAGCGGTTGATAAAATAATGTTTATAACCTTCGTTCGTCAAGAGTTTACTAAATAAAAGGGAGGTGTAATCTAAAGGTTTGTTCAGGTTAGTGTCGAGGGAATTGGCGACATACGACCAACTGCCGCCCATCCCGTTGTCAAGGTCCCAAAGTATGTATCGCCATTTGGCGTCGGGTTTGTAACTGCACCAGTATCGCACATTGTTTGTGAGCCAGTCCCAGTTGTTCGACCAGGTTTCCATTGCAAAATAATCGGCAAAATTCTCAATGTCTACCAGCGAATCTGCTAATGCAAAATTTGCAGGAACGGTCATGTCGTTCAGCAGTACAAATATGCCCATTTCGGTAAAACGCTCATTCGTTCCTTCCATCACCAGTCCGTTGTACTGCAACAGATCCACTGAATCAGGATTCACCCCGTGGTTGTCGGCAAGGTAATCTTTATTAATTTTTTCACGCATATTGTAAACACCCCAGTATTGTCCATTGATGTATACAACAGCCGGCTGGTAAGCCATCACGTCGCAGTTGGTTTCCTTTATTGCCAGCATATGCACCAGGGCATCCCGCATATGCGCGTTGTTCCAGTCGGTGCCGGCATTGCGCAGGATAAACTGCTCAAAGGAATGAATGTCCTTATCAGGAAATAGCTGGTAATTGAAGGTGCCATCGCCATAACTGTCACGCGCAATGATCTTCATGCTTTTCTGCGGGTAGGAACGCGAATAATTGCCAAAGATCTCAATGCCAATATTCTGTTCAAAGCCTTTCGCCCTGTTTTTATCATAATATTCTATATGAGCTGGGATTTCCTTCTCCTGCCAGAAATTCGCACCAAAAAAGGGAACATAGGATTCGGCATTCGGACCCTTAACATAAATGCCGGTAATGGAGTCAAACATAAGCCCGGGTTCCACGCTGAGCGAGATCACCGGCAAATACAAGTAGGAACTGTCAGAAATGAAATATGTATTGGTCTTGGTATTTCCTTCCAGCAAAGTGGGGTGGAACGTTCTGGCTTTGATAACCATTGTGGAGTCCACAGTTAAGGGAACTGAATAAACAGGCGAACTCAGTGTGGGAGGGTTGCCGTTGATTGTATAATGAATGACGCCACCCGCGGTGAGTGTTGAAAGACTTAGTATCTGAGCACCTGTATAAAAACCGCCCGCAATGGAGAAATCGGGTTCTTCGGTATATGCTGTGTAAGGTGTTGAACTATTATTGGAAGCATTAGGCGTGGGATCGCCGAAATACCTTATCGTAGAAGTTCCGTCGGGGAAGCAGCCATAAGAATCATCCTGAAGGATGCTGATATAAGTGAGCTGGTTTATCTGAATGCCGCCCGGATCGAATAAAAACACAGACTCTCCATTAGAGGAAAGTTTGAAATTCGTGTGCAGAAAGGAGGCATTCAGGTTGAACCATGAGGGCACAGGACCGTAGTTTGAAGAAGTGGTCTTGATAGCCAGTGAAAACCATGGCAGAGCACTCAGGTCTGATGAACCGGCACTTATGTTGTGCACCTGTATGGCCAGCACATTATTCCCCTGAATCAGGACAGATTTAACCAACGCCTCATCATAATAAAACTGCATGGGCTTCCCTCCAGTGTACATTTGAGCTTCGCGTTCTGAAAGAGCGGTAGCGCTGCATGAAACGGGTGTTCCGTTCACACCGATGTTGGCCCGGGCAATCTCCACCCCATTGATATAAGCCACAAAAGCATCATCAAAATCCATATGGAAAACTGCAGAGGCAATATCTGCAGTATCAATAATACTGAACACGCGACGCATGTATACTGAAGTGATGCCGCCGGCCAGAATCGTGCTGTCGTCACCATCACCATATCCGATGCCTCCGGCACCTAGGTTCCAGCCCGCATCGTTGAATGCAGGCGATATTCTCCAGTTGGAATCAGGTTCAACAATCGGGGTGATATAACGCCACATGTTTTCAGCATTGACAATTGTTTCCCAGTGATTGAAATATTCGGTGCGATTCTTACCAGAAGCAAAAAGTGTTAAGAAGCCGAAAGGCTGTATGGTGGTGCCTGCGGGAAAAATCCATTTGGCGGGTTCATTCATATCATCGGTGATGCCGTGCCCTCCTAGGTTGTATGCACTACCGGTATTGTTATAGAGTTCTATCCAGTCAGGATAATTTCCGTCCTCATCAGCTAGTATACTATTATTGGCGGGTGATAATTCGTTAATCACTACCTGTCCATTTGCAAACAAAGTAGCTGAAAAGTAAAACAGGAGTATAAATATTTTTCTCATGGCAAATAACATTACATTTTGATCCATTTCTTTTTCAATGACATATCCTGTGACCGGATATCCAGCAAATACATACCGGCATGCAGTTGGTGAATGTCGACACGTACACTGAAAGCGCCGCTGACAGTTGTTTCTGTTGCCAGCAGGCTGCTGCGGCCCATCATATCAGTGGCATGGATACTCATGGTGCCTGCATGTACTTCACTTCCCTCAATAAATAAAACATCATTACCGGGGTTGGGATAAATGCGGAAGGGTTCTGAAAGGCTTACCGTTTCTGCGGAAGCTGAAGAGATGATCCTGAGGGAATCGATAACGGAATCAGAAAAGCAGGAATTACCTGCTGTCAGGGCCACCAGCTTGTTACCATCCGTTGTGTAAGTGTGTACAGGGAATTCGAGAGTGCTTGTGCCGTTCACCGGATCGTCGAAATCCCACTGGAAATAAGTTGCATTTTCTGAAAGGTTCACAAACTGCACCTCCTGACCTGTGGTGTAAGTATAGTGAGTTGTCCAGAATGCGGCTGTCACAGGTTCATCCACTGTCACTGTTACATTTGCAAGGACATGACAATCGGGGGACGTACTCACGTAAACGCTGTATACCGTCGTATGGTCAGGACTTACTGAAATAAATGAAGAGGTGGAACTGTCGGACCACAGATAGCTGGTGCCTCCACTTACGTATAGTGTGATCATGATGCCGGGGCAGATAGTAGTGTCAGGAGTTATTACATAGTTAATATTGCAATAAATACAGCTTCCGTCAGATTGGTTGGCGAGCGGGTTATAATTCTGTGCCATACTGTCTGTGCACCCAATAATTACCGGTGGCGTAAAAATAAATTCGAAGTATTGTAAATTATATGCAGCGTCTGTATGCGCAGTTACTACAGGGTGGCGCACATCTTTAGCAAAGAATTTAATATAATATAATGAATCGGCAGCGATGTACAGTGGGCTCCCTAAATAAAATACGGTATCATAGCGATATTCTGCATATTTAACACGGAGGACATCCCCGTGATAATTCAGAGGTGTCTGCAGTGAGCCCCAGCCATCGACAAGTATGTTCCTGTTTGTACAGGTTTTATAATCGGCGAAGGGTACCAGGTTTAGAATGGTAGCGCTGGAGTATTCGGTTTCGCTGTGGTTATATCCATAATCAGTAGACAATATAGTATCGGTGGGCAGATAATTCCCATGTACCGTATCAATACCTGCTCCAAAGTCACCGATCAAGGTAAGTCCGGTTTTAATAAAAGCATTTGCATCGGCTGTGTAGTAATAAACGTAGACCAGATTGTTGACGGGTTCCACATTGCACACGCTGGCACCCGGATGAAACGATGCCCAGGGGGTGCTGGCCGCGTTATAATATGTCACCGAGTCGTGATACATTGGTGTTATTCCGGTGAAATCGAAAAACTGCGGACCGCCGGTTGTCCCGAGCACTGAAGCGGGCGCGATCGCATACCCTCTGCCTACTTTAAGTCCGGCCACCGGGAAATTACCACTGTTAAGAGTGATCTGGGCTGATGAAGCCCAACATAAGACTGTTATAATGGAAACAGCCAGAAAAAAGCGTTGTAGCATTGCCAAAGTTTTGTTATTCATAACAAAATAACAAAAAAAAAAATACAAAATGCAAACGCCTTTCAGTAAACACCAATTATTAAAAAAAAAATTCTATTTCACACTTTGATTGACATCGCATTTTTCAAATGGACAATCCCTGAGCCACCCATAAAAGGAGTTCGTTGCTACAAATTCCAAATATCTTTAAAATTCTTAAACAACGTGTTCGTGTCCGTCAAAATTGTGGGAGTGTAGAGAATAAAGGGTTTCAGCGTTTTTTTAAAACTGAGACCATTTATAAATGTAACCATAAGTGGTTTCATATCGGCATTATACCCTGCCGGTTTAATGAAAAACAATTTCTATATTTGTGTTTATTAATCTCCCTTAGATTATTCAGCAATGTATGTTAAATCATAATTATTGATATGACAGGAAATAAAGTTTTAAAAAAGCTATGCACTCAAAAAAAAAACCTTATACATGAACTTATTGAGCGGAACGTATTTTTATCAGTTGAAAAATATAAAACAATTTATTTCATCCTGAAAACTAATAGTACAATGACAATACGAACTTTATTATATTTACCGTATAAGACATACTCTATTGGCATTTATTTGCGACCTGTGATAATTCATATACATCAATGTTGAGTAACATAAACTGATAAATAATGAATAAATTCATAATCACTATTATTTTATCTTTATATACATGTGTGCTGTGTGCACAAACAAAAAAAGTTCTTCTTGAGGAATTTACCGGTGTTGACTGCGGACAATGCCCTATGGGTTCATACACGCTAGATTCATTACTTGGGGTTTATCCCGGCCTGATAGGTGTAAGTTTGCATACATATTCTGATGCCGATGCCATGTTTTTTCCGGAAATAGACACTATCGGAATTGCATATGCACCGGGTGCACCTCTTGGTGCTACTGATAGAATTTTCTGGCCTGGGGGCTGGGGTTATGTTGCTGAAATATCTTCTAACTGGAATGCGCGTATTCAATCCCGCCTCGCAGTTGCTCCGTTACTGACCGTTTCGGTTTATGCAACCTGGGATTCTGTTTCAAGAAATATAAGCGCACAAATTACCGCCGGCATACTCGCCAACATGCCTGCAGGTGATTATCGGTTTGATTTATACGTTTTGGAAGATTCGGTTACAGGAACCGGTCCGGGTTATGACCAGATTAATTTTTACAATAGTACACCCGGAAATCCTTTTTTCGGGATGGGTGACCCAATAGTAGGATATATACACAGACATGTGGTGCGTGCCATTCTGCCACAAGCATGGGGGCAGGGAGGGATAATTCCTTCGTCTCCAGTAACAGGACAAAATTTTTCTACAGTGATTAATTACACTTTGCCTGCCAATTATAATGAAAACATGGTGAAACTGGTTGCTTTTGTTTCAAAATATACAGGCAACCATCAGGGGGATGAAGTACTAAATGCGGAAGAAATAAACCTGCCAATTACAAGCGGAATATATGACGAAATATCGGAGAATAATATTTCTGTTTACCCTAATCCTTCATCAGGTTTATTTATTATTAAATCAAAAGTAGGGAAAGCGGAACTTGCTATTTATAACATGCTTGGCGAAAAAATTTCAACACAAAACATCAATGATAAAAAAACTTATGTTGACATTACATCTTTGGATAACGGAGTTTATATTATTGCTTTTTGCTATGGGGCAAATACTACAAGACTGAAGATAATAAAAAACACGTACTGATTTTTGTTGTATTGTTTTTCAAAATGCTTACAGCAGATCAGTTCATATATTGAAATCAAATTTCTTTTATATTCAGGGTAAAGCAGTTTATAAGCCTTTTCCTTTGAACCCGGTGGAATAAAATCAAGAATTTCAAATAAAAACCTTTTATCATTACCATATGCGTTCCGGAAATCGGCAGTTACCAGTATTTCTGAAGCCCTGGCTGTATCCTCGCCCAGTTTGCTCGCAGCATTCACTTCAGCCCCGAATATATCCGCATCGCCTATTTTCAGACAATCACCATAACCAAGCCCAATACATAGCAGTATTTTTTCCGCATCCTCTTTTGTTAAATTATAATCAAAGGTTATTCGTTGCATCTCAACAGCGCATTCAACAGCCTTATTTATTTCTCTGAATACAATCAGCATGCTGTCACCTTCTGCTTTTATCAATAACCCGTCAAACTTGTCAATGCAAGGACAGTATAGTTTTTGCGATTCAAAAATAATCTGCAGGAAGTGTATAATTCCGAATTCCACCACCCCGCGCGAAAAGCCTTCAAGATCGGTATACATAACAGCGGTTTTCTCACCAAACAATGACCAGATACGCTGGTCTATTTCATTTTTACAGGCATCCGGCCTTACTCTTTCAGTAATATAATATTTGAGTTTCTCAAATGCAGGGTGTTCCGAGTTGAAGATATCTGACATTTTCCGGGATTTTTTATCAAAACGGAAATAATGAATCTTTTTGCAATGTTAGCAATATTTTTGCATGCCGGAATACCTGAATTAGCAATTTGAAAAAATAAATTCTTACAAATTTGCAAAATCGGAAAATATATTAAATTTACTCCGTAAAAAAATAATCATACTTAAAATAAGGTTATGGAAACATTTAACAACACACCTCAAAACAATCTACCGAAACAGGGCGGGTTTAACATGAATATTATTTTCAAAATCTGCGGCGCGCTTGCTGTTATATTTCTGATGTTTTTACCTGTTGCTGGATGTGAAAGAACCAATGAATATAATGTAAATGGTCTTGACATTTTCAAAGGTGTTTTTAAATCGGGGGAAATCGATGCCTCTACTGTGCTTTTCTTCCTTTCGCTTTCATGTGGAATTGCAATTATTTTTTTCAGAAAAGCACTGCTGTTTATGATATTCGGAACATCCGGTATTGTTACGTTTCTTTCAGCCTACATTTATGTGAAAAGCAAGAATGGAATGGATGTGGTAGAACTAAAAATAGGAGCCTTCCTGGCAATAATGTCCTTCATCGCAATAATTGTACTGGGTATTATTAAAATGGCTGCAGGAAATAAATCGGTTTCAGCTCCGCTAGTTCAGCAACCGCAGATTACTCCCCAGCCCCAGTACAACCAGCAATCTCAAAATATATATCATCCTTCGGTTCAGCAACAGCCGCCACCGCGACCAAAATTCTGTACCAAATGCGGGAATAAATTTCCCGAAAACTACCAGGGAAAATTCTGTACGAGTTGCGGAGTCAGAGTCTTAGACGTATAAAAAAATAACAGAAAACAATTTTGGGTAAAGGCTGTATATGCGACAATCTTTTGGGGCAGCCTAAAGCAAAATACCTTAAATGCGGTATTGCCGGTGGATACAATCCGCGGTAATTTTGCTTCAAACAAAAAACGTAAAATCATGAAAACAAAAATTTTATTACTGCTTCTTGCTTTTTGTGGTACAATGTCAGCAACAACAAACGCTCAGATTACCTTTCAAACAAGCTGGGGAAATAAAGGTGACAAAAACAAGGATGAAAAAACAGATAAAAAAACATCGGACAATAATACAAAAACCAAAACATTTCCCAATTTTGGTGCAGATAAATCAAGGATTAAATAATACAATGATGAATATTATAACCTGGGAAGTTATCTGAACTATTACACAGCTCCTGCAAATGACTATTAAGGTGTATTGCTTTTCCTTGACAGCCTTAATGAGAATTACGACGGATACTGGGGGGCCACTTCCTCTAACGGGGATTTAATATGTTTATACAATGTATATAAGGAAACCGTTCAGAAAGTAAAGGAATTTGAAAATATAATTAAAACAAATTATTCAACAGCTAGTGTAAAGATTACTAAGTTCATTTACTTTTGCCATCATAAGTCCAATTAAAAGGATTCCGTCTTGTTTTGTTGTATGTTTTGATGTATTCCGTCAATTGATCAACAAGTTGTTGTTTGCTATGCC
>JAZDMF010000348.1:0-8182 GCA_043801235.1 Bacteroidota bacterium
TTAAATTAAGTTTAGCTTTATTCTTAGTGCCCAGACCCCAATAATCTTCTTCGTATACATAAACATCATTAGCATCTGTTGATTGAAGATTTACTGAAGTATTCGGGTTAATAGATTCAGAAGGATTACCTGTGACATCAATAATAAATTTATCTACTACTTGAATATCTTCATTTATTTTTTTAAGTTTACTTTCTATAGAATTTATCTTATAATTTCTCAATACCACTTCTAATTGTTCAAGGTCTTTGATTTTAACTTCACGGGCAAAACTGCCTACGAATGGACCAATGATGTTTGCGGTTTCAAGTTGGTCAATAATCCTTCCTGCACGATTATATCCAAGTTTTAGATTGCGTTGAATAAGTGAAGTTGCCCCCTGTTGATGCAATACAATAATCCTTGCAGCTTCCTCAAATAATTCATCTAAATCACCAAAAATTGGAATCATACTAAGGTCTGGCTTCCTTTCAATTTTATGCCCGCAGATACCACAGTAATTAGCGTTTTCAATAGTCGGTTTTCCGCAGTTACTACAGAATATGAAAATTACATTATTTGGTGCTTCAGACAATTTATAAGCCTTAAAAAGGTAAATTTAAACAAATTTATTTTGCATATAATAAAGAAAAATGAAACTGCACTTATTAATTAAATTGAAATACTGAATGAAGTTTTGCTAAATTATATGATTAATGCTATTATAAAAAGGCGTTTCTAAAAAAGTATATGAAATGGGAAAAACAATATTATATTTATGCATGTTTTTTTATAAAATGTTGAATTTTAACATAAGTTTGCAATTAAAATACAGTTTGAAATGAACTATAAATAAGGAACTTTTTCTTAACAACTTTTATCCAATAAATTGATATGAAAAATAAATTGATCCTCGCAATATTAAGCGTATTCTCGCTTTCCTTTACCGGCTGCTTTATTGGCAAATGCACCGAAGGCGATTGCAAAAACGGCACAGGAACTTACCTTTATCATAACGGAAATAAATATGAAGGACAGTTTAAACATTACATGATTAACGGTACAGGCACATTTACAATAAAATCAGGAAAATGGAAAGGCTGCAGATATACCGGAGAATGGAAAAACAACAGGATTACAGGAAAAGGTACATTTTATTATGCCAGCGGCGATGTATATACCGGGCAATTTAAAAAAAACAAATTGAACGGAGCAGGAAATTACACTTATATAAATGGCAACTCCTATGATGGAACATTTGTTAAAAACAAATGCAATGGAACGGGTACATTCACATATGCCGACGGCGAATACAAAGGTGGTTCCTATACGGGCGAATGGAAAAACAATAAAAAACACGGAACCGGGACATTTCTTTATGCCGACGGAAAAAAATATGAAGGACAATTTAACAATAACGTCATACAAGGGAAAGGAGCAATGTTTTTTGCCGATGGTTCGAAGTATGAAGGGGAATGGAAAAATAATAAAATGAATGGCACAGGCACATATACACATACGAACGGAACAATAGTCTCAGGCATATGGGAAAATAATGAATTTATTAAGTAAAACTCATTTGACTAATATGAAAACCTGAAAATTCTGTTATGAAACTTTTATCTTTGTCCAGAGTCTCATCATATTCATCAGGGAAACCGTAATGAAAGTGTTACAAGGATGAACAATAAAAAACTTTCATTTGTTGCGAAAATACTTCTGTTTATTTTCTTTATAATTCTTTCCGCTTCCTCTGGTGATGAAAAGATTCCTGTTTTTGTAAAAAAAGCAGCAAATATTCATAAAGTTAAACCAATCAAATCTCTAACGCCGGAAGAAGTCTGGAGTTATTACATCAAAAATCCTTGTTATCTGCCGTTGCTGAAAGATTCATCTTTATGGGAACCGGGTACAAGGATCGGATTTGATTACAGCGATTTATTCAATGATTCATTACCGGAAAAACATAAATACAAAAACAGATTCCTGGTGGGCGATTTTAATGTGTCGGATGAAGACGGAAAAAAAAGAAAGATTCAGGAAATGTATCCTTCGCTGGAATCACTAAAGGAATTCGATAGCATTCCGAAAACCATCCTGAAAAGAATGGAAAGCATCAAATACGGCACACCTGCCTATGAAACGCTGTTACAGGATATGAGAATAATTATGGGTGATTCTGCAAACACATATATCAATTTCCTGGAAAAAGTCTGGCAGTATAAAATGATCCCCATAAACCGCGTATTCTCTGTGGAAGGTAACTATATCTACTTTGGAGGGCAGTCAGTTGTCATGTGCGAAGCCTGCAGGGATACCCTGATCATGCTGGGGAAATTTGCAGCTTCTGCCAGGGGAAGAGGCCTGGGCATTAAATACGACAATGACGGGAATGAAATAAAGTATTATTACGAATCACTGCCTACCGGAAGATGGAGATATTATTATGCAGGACTGAACATTATTACCAGCAAGAACTGGGATTCGCAGCGCAAATACGAAAACATGGACTGGAAACGTGACTGTGAATTGGGAGGCGGAAATGCAATGATAACCAAGTATAAAGATAAAGAAGAACTGCCCAATTTCCTTCTGTTTAAACCTTCGATGGATTACCCCTATGCCATGGTTCAAAATGGTATCCATGAAGTTTCGCTGAGGATCATGGCAAGGGGAATGCTGGGAACCCCCAACAGCATAGGATGCATCAGGGTATCTGACTTCGGGGCTAAGTTCCTGCGCTGGTGGACTCCGCAATACTGCAAGTTTTTTATAGCCTATAACGACAATTGTTATAATACAAAATTTGATATGTCCGATTCCATTTATAATTACCTGCCCTTTAAAAACCTGTCAGAAGGCAATAATTTCCGTAAATGGATAATTGAATACAAACCGTTTGAAGCAAAGATACTCGAGATTGACAAGACAGGTGATTTCAGGAACGGGTATATTCTGGATGCCTATTATTATCTAAAAGCTGAATACGAAAAGTTTCTTGATAAATCATCAGGAAATGCCGAATACGAGACTGTGAAAAGGTACAAAAACAGCCCTCTTAACCGCGTGATTCTTATGCAGCGATATTGAGCTATTGAAATAGCAAAACATTAAGCATTATTCTTATGAAATCCTTCACCATAATAATATTTTCAATTACTCCATTTTTAAAAAACAAGAAATTATTTGCATCTGACAGTGATATTTACTAAATTTACACAAAATAATTATCTGATAAATGCAAAAAGGCATTTATTTTTTTCTTGCTTTCATTATAACCTTCTCAGATACTTTCAGCCAGAACTGCCCGAATTCCGACTTCTCTATGCTGGATTTTACAAACTGGCAAGGCTATACAGGATACAATGATGGTTCAGGAAACAGTTGCTGTACTAACCCTGGAATTGTGTCCGGGCGTCACACTATTATCAGCAACGGCATGGTTGATCCCCACACCTGCGGCGGACTGACCGTACCGCCAGCCGGAGAAATTGCCTGCGCAAGGCTTGGTAATGACATTAACGGCGCCGAAGCCGAGCAATTGATCTATACCTTTACGGTTGATCCCCTGAATCCCAATTTTATCTACAGGTATGCCGTAGTACTTGAAGATCCCGGTCATGAAATTTTCGCCCAGCCTTTTTTTTCCGTAAAAGTTCTTGATATAAATAACAATCTTGTCGATCCTGTTTGCGGTATATATGAAGTATTCTCTGCAGCTGGAATACCGGGATTCCAGACATGTATGGATGTATATGGTCCCGTAAACTGGAAAGACTGGGCCACAGTAGGCATCAATCTTTCTTCTTATGCCGGACAAACACTTCATATTGTTTTTACCACTCTTGATTGCGCTTACGGAGGGCATTATGGTTATGCATATATTTTAGCCGAATGCGGATCGCTAACGATTGATCAATCATTCTGCCTTGGGAGCGATAGTGTCCTGCTTACCGCTCCTTCCGGTTTTTCTTATCTGTGGAACACCGGTGACACCACACAGGACATCACCGTACATAACCCGGTCATCGGCACTACCTATTACTGCGATGTCACTTCTGTTACCGGTTGCGGATTTTCATTGTTCGCAACCATTTCGCAGACTGTGCTGCATCCGGAATTCTCGTTTACGAACGATACCTGTTCAAGAACTGTAACTTTTACCGATTCGTCCTATATTAACAACAGTTCGATAAGCCAGTGGCAATGGGATTTCGGGGACGGCACATTCAGTGATGAACAGAGCCTGGCACACTCTTTTCCCGGCATGGGAATTTATTATGTCACATTAAATATTTCCAATTCCGGAGGATGTGATTCCTCTGTGACGGATACTGTAACCATCGGAAATGTTCCCTATGCGTTGTTCTCGGGTAATGACACATGTCAGTCCATGGAAGTTTTTTTCAATAATTTCTCAGTACCGACGGACAGTATAATTTCATGGTTATGGGATTTCGGCGACAGTTCACCGATAGACACCGTAAACTGGGACACATCTCATATTTATTCAATTCCCGGCGATTATACAGTAACATTATATGTGACAAATTTCAATGGCTGCAGCGATTCCATGAGCTATGAAATTTCCATTTTCCCTGTCCCTGTTGCTGTTTTCACCTTAACATCCCCTATATGTGACAGTGCTACCACTACAATTACTTTTACCGGTTCCTCATCGCCATGGACAATTTTTAACTGGGATTTCGGAGGGGCAAACATCATTTCCGGGAGTGGTGAAGGACCTTATGTTGTAACCTGGCCTACGGGTGGCACTCATGATATATCGCTCGAACTCATTGATAATGTCTGTAACTCTGTTGATGATACTGCAATTAGCATATATATTTATCCATTACCTGATGCCGATGCCGGCAACGACACAACGATCTGCCTTGGAGGAAATGCATTCCTTTCGGGAAGCGGAGGGATCAGTTATTACTGGACACCCGCTGAAGGATTGAGCGCTACAAATATTTCCAACCCGGTTGCAAGCCCGGATATTACTACAACCTATACACTATTTGTCACCGATTCGAACTGCACTGCCTCCGATAATGTGACAGTAACTGTGGTTCCCCTCTCCCCTGTCATAGCAAGTAATGACACTGTTATCTGCGTGGGATCAGTCGTGCAAATATCTGCAAGTGGAGGTATAGGCTATCAGTGGACACCATCAACAGGGTTGAGCGCAACAAATATTCCGAATCCGATTGCTTCACCCCAATCAACCACTACTTATAATGTAACCATTTCAGATGCCATCGGATGTTATGCAACCGAGGGTGTAATAATTACAGTTCTCGATACACCGTACGCCTCCATTAATGTCAGCGACCTTTCTCCCTGTGCTATCGAAAATATTATTGTATCCTATACGGGCAACGCTTCTTCTTATGCAATATTCAGCTGGGATTTTGACGGGGCAAATATTATTTCAGGCAGCGGTGATGGTCCTTACCTTGTCAATTGGTCAAACAGCGGGAATTATAATATTTCACTGACTGTTTCAGAATCGGTATGCGGATCCGCTTCTGCCAATGTTCCAGTAACTGTTAATGTGCTGCCTTTTGCTGACGCCGGTAATGATGACACTACATGTCTCGGAGGTAATGTAAACTTATCAGCAAGCGGTGGCACATCCTATTACTGGTCGCCCTCTGCAGGATTAAGTAATACAAATATTTCCAATCCTGCAGCATCTCCGGGTATCACGACCACATATACTGTAACGGTTATGAACGGCGGTTGTTCCGCATCGGATGATGTCACTGTGTTCATAGCTCCTTTATCACCAGTGTCTGCGGGAACGGACACAAATATATGTTCAGGACAAAATGTGCAATTAACTGCCAGCGGAGGAACAGATTATCTCTGGTCTCCTTCTTCGGGATTAAGTTCTGTGAATGTTCCGGATCCTATGGCTTCCCCGGTGTCTACCACTACATACACAGTTACCGTATCGAATCCCGATGGATGCTTTGCTACTGCCGAAGTTACAGTAACAGTAAACATTCCCCCTTCTTCTGACTTTTCCGTCGGTTCCGGTCCTATCTGCTCGGGTAATGATGTTTACGTGAACTATACAGGTACCGCTTTGCTTGGTGACATCTACAACTGGGATTTTGACGGAGGAAATATTATTTCAGGAAACGGACAAGGACCTTATACGATTAGTTTTCCAAACGGCGGTTCATACAACATCAGTCTCAGCGTGGCTGACGCGTATTGCAGTTCAGATATCACAACCCTTCCCGTATCCGTTACTCAAACACCCGTTGCCAGTGCCGGTCAGGATGCATCAATTTGCCTCGGTCATTATACAACTCTGCAGGGTAGCGGAGGAACTATATATACATGGTCACCATCCACATGGCTGAATAACGCAAATATTGCCAATCCTGTCGCCACACCGCTGCAAAGCATTACTTACACTCTTACTGTGTCCAACGGCTCATGCAGTGCTACGGACGAAGTGTTGGTTACCGTTACGCCTCTTTCTCCTGCATCAGCCGGTACCGATACAGGTTTCTGCAGCGGAAGCAGCGTGATGCTGAATGCCACCGGCGGAGCCTATTATTCATGGTCACCATCTACAGGCTTAAGTTCCACCAGCATTCCAAATCCTGTTGCCAGCCCGCTAAACACAGCAACTTATACCGTCACCATCACGGCTTCTGATGGCTGTTACGCAACGGATAATATAACCGTTTTTGTTTATCAAACCCCGTCATCCACTTTTTCAGTGAGCGATATCACAGCCTGCTCAGAAGACAACATTCTTGTCACTTATACAGGCAGCGCAGGCTCTTCAGCAACATATAACTGGAATTTTAACGGAGGCACTATCGTATCGGGTAACGGACAAGGCCCATACTACATAAACTGGCAGACACAGGGAAACTATATTGTTACTTTATCCGTCATGGAAAATAACTGTACCTCATCCGTTACCAATGTGCCCGTTTCCGTTTTCCAGGTCATGGCTAGTGTCACTAATATTGGTAATGTCCAGTGTTACGGCGATAATAACGGTACGGCATCGGTATATGGAACGGGAGGAAGCCTTCCTTATTCCTATTTATGGAGTAATTTACAGAACGGGCAGACTATAAATAACCTGCCTGCAGGAAATTATTCCGTTACGGTAAGCGATGCTAACGGATGCAACGGTACAGCAACAGCATTCATTAACGGACCCACATCTCCTATTAACCTTAATACCTACAATATTAATGTTACTTGTGAAAATTTATGCGACGGGATGATAGGAACCAATGTCACAGGCGGTACCGGACCTTATACCTATATATGGAGCACATCGCCTCAGCAAACCACTCCCTCCGTGTACGATCTTTGCCCTGATAATTATTCCGTAACAGTAACTGACATGAACGGATGTACCTCTACAGGGAACGTAAACTTGCCATTTACCACTTCCATAAACTCATCATTCATATCTGATGTTACATTCGGATACATTCCCTTCACTGTTCATTTCACATATACAGGCACCAACGCCTACTCTTTTTACTGGGATTTCGGTGACGGAACCACCTCCACCCTGCAAGATCCCACGCACATATATAATTCTACGGGAACTTACCCTGTGATATTAATCATCACCGGTCCTGGCCAGTGTACGGATACGTACTATATTTACATCATTGCTGAAGACATTTCGGTTTTAGAAGTTCCCAATGTATTTACTCCTAACGGCGACGGAAAAAATGACTACTTAGAAATCCAATATAATTACATCGGAGAATTTGTGCTGAAAATATTTAACCGCTGGGGCAACCTGATTTATGAATCAGATAATGAATCGTCGTTCTGGGATGGCAACAACCGTTCAAACCTGCCTGTTCCTGAAGGCACTTATTACTATGTAATAGAAGCAACCGGAAAAGACCATGTAATATATTCCCTGAACGGATTCATTACCATCTTCCGTTAAAATGCACTTCTGAGGATCAAAGCAGTTTTTGCTGCTTTTTCTGTTCATTAATTTTCCGCACTTTAACCCACATTGCAGCTAATTTACCCAAAAAGGCACAATTTTCTGTTAATAACCCCTGTTTTTATTAACAACTGCGAAAAGCTAAAATGACATTGTCAGTAAAATCAATGGTTTTCGCTTATGTGAATTTACGATTTTGAGATGTAGACCTACCTGAAGTATAGTTTTTATGCATTTCATGCT
>JAZDMF010000354.1:0-8575 GCA_043801235.1 Bacteroidota bacterium
ATTCGTAAATAGTAGCAGTAGTAATAGTAGGAATATTTATTGTTTGTGTCCCAACAACCACTGAATTTGAAACCGCGCTGAGTGTAAGACAAGCAGAAGATGCTCTTGCGGTAATAGTATTACCAAGAGCAATACTAATTCCATTAAGTGCAAAAGTAGCAGTCCATGTACCGTCTGCCTGTACAGTTGTTGGTGTACCTTCTGCAACAGCATTTTCATAAACCTGAATAGATGTGCCAGCAGCTTCAATTGATGTTCCCGAAACAGTAGTAACAGCTGCTGCCGAGCATATGGGTCCATTAACAATTGGAGCAATGGCTGTTCTTGTGATAACTCTTGTAACAGGTCCTACAGATGGACAAAGAACAGCGGGTGCTGTACGAACAGTAACGACTGATATCGTTTCACATTCACGGGCAGTGAGATCCAGACTGCCTATTGACCAAGCTCCCGCTGCAATTGTTAAAGTATTACCTAGTTCAATTCCATTTGAATACAGAAATACTCTTACTCCTGCGACATTATCAGGAGCCGGAACAGATCCAGTTATTGTATTAGTTGTGGCTAAAATTGGATTAGTGGTTATAGTAGGGTCCGCTGTAGCTGCAGCACCATTACAAAGCCAAACGGACGAGGACTCGCATTTGCCTGCTTCGGTTGCCGTTACTCTTAGGGCTCCTGTTGGAAGACACGGTCCTCCCCCTGCAGTACAACTGCAGACATTACCAACAGCATTACATCTCCATAAAAAATTTTCAGTTGGGCTAAAAGATGGCGGACAAACCGGTCCAAGTACACTGGCATTTACAATATTTGCTGCCCAGGTACTTCCACCCCCGGGTGCCTGTGGGACTAAATTACTTCCATAATATACATTAATCTGAGCTCCCGTGGCAGCTAAGCCCGCAATGCCTTTTGTGGCACTACACATCCAGACACCTGTTGGAGCAGCTGAATATACACAAGCCGCCGTGGCAGTCACTGTTGTCAGATCGCAATTATATACAGATTCACTCATCCCCGTCTCTGTTGCAGATGCTCCAACAACGTCGGTGCCGGCTACCAAAGCAGGAATAAAGCCAGACAAACTCCAGACGCCACCTGTTACAGTGGTTGTTGTTCCATAAGCCGTTCCGTTGATATAAACTGTAATAACGGTTCCATCTGCATGAACAGAAGTACCGCTAACAGTGTTGCTGGCAGCATCGGCACTAGTTATTGCAGGGCAGGTAGAACGGTCGAGGCATGTTGTACCGGTTGGGCAGGGAGGATAATTGTCGATAATTTCTTCAAAGCATGTTTCAATATTAGGACAATCGCCCACACCGCCTAAATCAGAGGCAGAGGAAGTCTGGCAAAGTGTGGATTTTTGTGCAGCCATATTGTCCACAATAACCATACGGAGTCCAGTGCTGGGAGTAATGCTGGCATCATATGCAGTGATATCATCAAAGTCTACAAAAAAATCATAGAAGTAATCAGGGTTCGTACATTCTTGTGAAAGCGCGATTGATTTTTGGTAATTGGTTGTTCCAGGGTATGCTTTGATTAGAGTAGGTGGACAAACCAATGGATCTACATCGTAGATATATACTCCAAATTTTGTAGCCAGTACAATTTCCAATTCAAAACCCGGATTGCTTGTGGTATAGGTAGGGTCAGCATTGGGACCGGTAGCTCCAAACTTGCCGTCTGTATCAATTAGTATACTATAGCTTTTTGCATTGGGTGCCGAAGACCCCATTCGCAAGCGGAAAAGCCAGTTATTCGTTGCCCCATCAATATAATTCTGGGCAGCGTCTTCAACGCCAACAGCCTGCTGAACAAAATCTGTAAAACCGCAGTCGGGACCAGGTCCTAAATCACTATCGGGTTCCGGCTGAGGAAAAACCAGCGGTATATATGGGATTTCGCTTTCGGTTTCATCATTTGTAACAAAACCAGCTGTAGTCGCTGAAGTATATCCATCTCCGTTTGGATCTAATACGGCTGCACCTCCACCAGTAGCTGGTTCGTATATCATTCCTGGTGTCTGGCTGAATAATTTAATGCTGCCAAAAAGCATCATTAAAGCAAAAGTGAGAGAAAAGTATTTTTTATTCATAATAAAATATTTTATTGTTCAACAAATAGCAAATAGGACATTTAGTAGACATTTATATTAAACAACTTTTAATGAAACAGGATTTATTTTTTTATTCTTTTTTTTCAGTTTGGAATATATTTTTGAAAGAAGTTCGTTTGTTTCAAATGGTTTTGAAATGATATCATTCTCCGAAATATGCCGCCATTTGCTGGGTTCCTTCTGACTAGTTGCATTGACAGTAAAAAGCACAGGAATATTAAAGGTTTCAGGATTTACAGCAATTAGATCTCTGAATGTAGGACCATCTATTTCAGTTATCATAAAGTCAATAATAATCATGTCTGGTTTCTTGTTGAAAGCCAGGCCCAGTGCCTGTTTGGATGTTACAGCAGCAAGGACTCTGAATTTGTTTTCGCATAGGTAACTGCTTAGTTGTTTTATCACTTCGTGATCATTGTCGGCAAGCAGGATTAATGGGTATAATTGTTTTTGAGGCATCCGGTTAAAATTGGTAAGTAAAAATACCGAACCTTATGAATAAAGTTTAAAATTAATGTAGACAAAAAGTGGACAAAATTTTAATGCAGAATTCAGAATTATGAATGCAGAGATTTAAGCAAATAATTGGAAAAACAAGAAATAAAAACAGTAAAATCAGCAAATGTCAGAGCACGGTCAAATTGCTATGATCAAACTGCAAAGATTTGCATCAGATGGGGCATTTAGTTTTTGGCGTAAGCGGTAGCGTGCTTTTTTAATGGCATCTTCGCTTTGAAGTGTGATGGCGGCTATTTCTTTGGTAGATAAGTTAAGTCGCAGGAATGCGCAAAGTTTAAGTTCATTTTTTGTAAGTTCGGGAAAACTTTTTAGGAGTTTTTCAAAAAAATCACTGTGCAGTTTTATAAAGCGTGTTTCGATTTCATTCCAATTTTCTTTTTCACGGATGGCAGTAAAGCTATGTATGATTGCGGCAATTCTGTCATCAGTATCGGGTTTGAATTCTTTTATTTCAACAGAAATTTTATCAGTCATTTCAATAATCATGCTGTTGGTTTTCGAGATTTCAAGGGAAATGCATACCAATTCTTTTTGGGCAAGTTCAAGTTTATCTTCAATTTGTTTTTTTTCATTCTGGAGAAATTCCATTTCTTTTAAATGAATCCGTTCTTTTTCCTTTACCAGTTCTTCCTGCATCTTGACAATTTTCAGGTGAGCTGAAACTCTTGCCAGAAGTTCATCCTTGCAATAAGGCTTGGATATATAATCAACTGCTCCTGACTGAAACCCATTCACAATATCTTCTGTTCCGGTTTTACCGGTAAGAAAAATTACAGGAATATCCTTTGTTTTCAAATCAGATTTAAGTTTTCCGCAAACTTCAAGTCCGCTCATATCGGGCATGGAAACATCGAGCAGAATGAGGTCAGGGTTCTTTGCAAGGGTTATGGCAATTGCCTGTTTCCCGCTGCTGGCAGAAAATACTTTAAACTGATGCTCCGTCAGCAAAGCCCCAAGATAGGAAAGTGTGTTGTAGTCGTCGTCGACAATAAGAATCCTGGAGTTTGTAATCAAATAATTGAACATGGTTTGTTTATTAATGAATCATTGCTTGTATTTATTCACCAGAGACGGAAACTTATTATATGTTTCGTACAGTTGTTTTATATTAAAGGTCTTGGAAAACAGGAGAACCGATTTGCTCCATTCCGTCAGACCTGATATATTATTTTCTAAAGCAAACGCCTGAACGTTTGCTGCAAATTCTTCTATTTCATCGTTGCTTAAAAGTACCGTGGTTTCTTTCCACCTGGGATAAAGAATGGATGAAAGATAAGCTAACTGTTCGGGCTTTATATCCGAAAAGTTTGAAGTATTTTCCGGAATTTGAAAATCGTTGTCCTCTGTTTCAGTATAAGGAATAAACTTTTTAATTTCATCAAGAAGGTTATTCCTGCAGATAGGTTTGAATAACACACCATTAAATATATTAGACAGATTTGCTTCCGTTTCGCTGACCACTCCTGCAGTCAAAGCGATGACTGGAATTTTTGAAAATTTACTGCTGCCCCTGATTTTTATTATTGCCTCATTACCGTCCATAACAGGCATCTGGATATCCATCAGAATAAGGTCCGGGAAAAAATGGTACAGCATTTCAATAGCTTCAGCCCCATTGCAGGCTTCTTTAATATTAAAATTATATGTTGTCAGGTAGGCACGAATAACAGCTCTGTTAGCCTCATTATCTTCAACAATAAGAATGGAAGATTTATTAAATATGATTTTGTTCAGATGTTCACTTGCTAAAGAAAATTTTGGTTCTGTAGGTACTGAACGCTCAATATTTTTTAGGATAATGTCAAATACGCTTCCTTTTCCTGCTTCGCTTTCAAATGTTATGCTTCCGTTCATTAGTTCAATTAATTTTTTTGAAATGCTAAGTCCAAGGCCTGTCCCACCGAAAACACGGCTATGCTTTTCAGACACTTGCTGAAAGGGTGTAAAAATCAGATTTTTTTGTTCCGCGGAAATCCCGATGCCTGAATCTCTCACTGTGATTGTAAGCTTATCATGTCCTATGCTTACCGGAACATTGTGTAATGAAACTTCTATCATTCCTTCATATGTATATTTCAAAGAATTTCCGATCAAGTTTAAGAGTATCTGCCTTAACCTGACTTCATCTAGAATAAAATAACGATGACTTAGCAAATCAGTGTTAATACTAATTTTCAAACCTTTTTCCTCAGCATTAAAGGAAAACAGTTTTGTAACATCATTGCACAGTTCAACAATATCAACATGTTCATTTAATATTACTAATTTACCTGCTTCAATTTTTGAAAGATCCATAATATCGCTCATAAGTCCCAGCAGGCTTTTGCCACTGGAAATAATCCCAGACAAAAATTGTTTGTACTCCGGGCCATGTATTTTTTCCTGCAAAAGTTCAGAAAATCCAAGTATGGAGTTCAATGGCGTTCTTATTTCGTGACTTACATTCGCAAAAAATTCATTTCTTGCATGGTTTGCCATTTCGGATTCTTTAAGAAGAAGCTCCTTGTGTATTTTTTCTTCTTCAGCAATTTTTCTTTTCTGGCGGGCATTCTGAAGACGCAAATATATTACAAGGATTATGAGTGCAAAAACAATGATTGCAATTATAAAAAAAATGATCAGTAATAATTGTGAACGGGTATTCTGCTCATTTTCATGTTTCAGAAAATATATTTCAGAATTTTTGATATCAGTTTCATATTTATTCTGCAGTTCGTTGATTTGCTGCGTGCTTTTTTCATTGTATAGTTGTCCTGTCAATGTGTCTTTAATCTGGGAATAAATGTATGCCTGCCTGTACTCATTGTTCTTCTCATAAATGGTTTGAAGATTTCCAAGAGCCATCCATTCATATACTTTTATCCTGCTTTTAAAAGCCTCATCATATGCAAGCAGAGAATATTTCTTCGCTTCCGGAACGTTTCCCGACAGCAGATATACATTCGAAAGATTTGTGAGAATTAAAGGTTTATAATTGCTTTTTTTGAATTTTTCAAGATTAAATAATGCTTCCTTATAATATAAAATCGACTTGTCATATTTACTATTTATTCTATAGAATGCCCCCAGCAAGTTCAGGTTTTCAATTATCAGCGAAGTGTCGCCAATCAGTTTAGCAGCGGAAAGAGAACTATTAGCATAAAAAAATAATAAATTATTCTTTATTAGTCCAGCTTCTTTATCATTTATTTCCTGAAAAAAAAGATATCTGCTGTTAGTGAGGGTCCATGCAGAGGAATCAGCAAAATTCAATTCAAAAAATGTGGAGGCAAGCCTGGCTTGTATATAAGGAATATGGTCAGCAATTTTCGCAGAGTACGATTTTTTCTCAGCCAGGTAAAGAAACATCAGGCTTTTATCTAATGATCCTGCAGCCCTGTACATATCACCAATTGCAGTAAGCAACCTGATGGAATTCAGTGTGTCGTCAATATTATTATAATGCTCAAGAGCGTTAAAATAATATTTGCTTGAAGATGATAAGTCTCCCATGGCCTTATAAATATCGCCCAATAATGACTGGAAATATCCCTGAACACCACATGCGCATAGGGCTTCTGATTTTTCCAAAAATAATTTCACAATATTTAAAGTTGAATCAGGAGGTATGGAATTCCAGTTTTTCAGCGTATAATCCAGTTTGTTTATCTCGTTCTTTAGCTTTTCATCGGAAGGTAATTTTTTAAAATATTCTAAGTCTAGTTTAATGGTTTGCGAATGAAGGGGATCCTGCCAGAAAACAAAGAAAACAAAAATTAAAATTGTGTATCGTATTATGAAATGCTTCATCTGATTCAATAAAGACTTATTTCTGATAAATTATTTTTTTTCTAAACGCTGAATCGTCAGTAGTAATTTCAATAAAATATACACCATTTGAAATATGCAAATGTTCATAATTAACAATAATCTCATGTTTACCCAACTGCTGCAATGTTTTTTGTAGAAAATAAATTTCGTTTCCAAGTATGTCATACATAATAATTTCAATCTCCTTCTGTTTTTTCAATTCATACGAAATAGTGAAATTACCTTTTGCCGGATTCGGACAGATAAGAATATCATCATCTGAGCTTTCATTATTAATTCCTGTTGAAACATCAACATGAATATAATTAAACATGATAATCGTGTCATTGCCACATTGCACATTATATGCAATGAGAGAAATTGTATAATCACCGGCTATTGTATAACTGTGCCATGGATTCTGGTCGGAAGAAATAGTTCCATCGCCAAAATCCCACAAATAAGAAGTTGCATTTAAAGATGCATTGATGAAAATAACATTTGCTGTCGGCAGGTAAACAAGTGTGTCGTTTACACTGAACAGCGCATCGGCCAATGGGTACACTGTAATATAATTTGTCATGGTCAAGATGTCACTTCCTCCGGAACCCGCAGCAACAAGTATCACATCATAAGATCCGGCTACTGAATATACCACCGAGGGATCGGTTTGCAAGCTTGTTGACGGTGTTCCACCGCTGAATGTCCAGCTATAGTTTACTGCATTGGAACTGATATTCGTGTACTGTACAGAATTTCCTTCACATACCGAAGTTGCAGAAGAATTAAAAGATGCAACAGCGGCGGGTTGTGAAATCCTGACCCACTTCATTGCATCGAAAGCGATTTTCTGGCCGGCTGTTCCTGTGCCATCGCCCAGCTTCACATAACCAGATGTTCCTGCAAGAAAAGGAAATGTGCCCAGCGAAACCCACTCTCCGTATATCGGGGACTGATCAACAATTACTGTCTGGGTGCCACCATTGTAATAAACTTTATATCGTGCCGTTGTTGCACTTGCATTTGAAGTAGGAATATAAACAGACACTTCATAATCACCCGTTGAAGGTAAATCGGGGGTCCATGTCACATAACAGGTGTCAACTGTAGTTGAAGCACTGGTATAGGTGTACCAGAAGTGA
This sequence comes from Bacteroidota bacterium, assembly GCA_043801235.1. Classification (GTDB taxonomy): domain Bacteria; phylum Bacteroidota; class Bacteroidia; order Bacteroidales; family CG2-30-32-10; genus DAOQAK01. The sequence goes on from JAZDMF010000354.1 coordinate 7,576, forward strand.
TCATTATACCCTCCCGTTGCATTATCGCGGAAATAACGCATGTGCGAAGGGTCCTGGTTGTGCATGTAAAACCCGTGGCTGTAATAAACATCATCAATAATTGTGTCGTTGTATGCAGGTTCACTGCTTTCAGCAGTAACCGTCCAGGCAATGGTGTTCAGGTTTTCGTATCCGTTATTATATCCGGGCCAGTCGTAATAAGCATTTTCGCCATAAAAATTGGGCCAGCTTCCGTCGTTTTTATCGCCGTAAGGATCATTGAAAATAAGGGTATGTTGTCCGTTAACGTATCCAACAGTGAGAGTAAGGTGTCCTGCAGTAGATAAAAGATTGCATATAGGAAAAGGATAGCTGTTATCAATCTCATCAAGAACATCCTGAAAAGTTGTAGAAGTGGAATGAACGGAAGAAATATTGTGATTGCTTATATATGACGCCATGTAACTGTTAGGAGAACCGTTACCCCACATATAACCATAACCACCATATGCATCGGTACCATATGCGTCGGCATATGTATCATAATAAATTTCATTGTATCGGTATTTGTCAGCCACGTATGCCCCATAATGGCTTGTGTGCGATGAAGGCCATGAGCAGATGATGTCCCAACAGGGTAATCGATTATAATATCCAATGGCCATAATAGCGGTAGTTGGAGCGCAGGAGCCGCTGCCCGTATGCCAGTCGGGAGTGTCATACACCTGGTTGACATAAGGAGCTGTGCCAGAAATCATCGTAATAGCCTTTGCCGATTTCTGAATATACGTTTCCGTATATCCTTTTGCCAAAACCAGTGGTTGTGCTGATTTCACAAGCGTGTCGGATAATTGAATTCCGGAAAAATTCGTACTGATATCGGCTGTAGCAATTTCGCATTTTTCAAAAGTGCTGAATAAAATTGAATTCTCATTTAAGGGTAAAGGAAACATTTCGTTTACGTCATAAGTGTTTGTAAGCTGCGTTATTCCGCTGCCGTCGGATTTTGCAATATAAATTT
>JAZDMF010000366.1:0-3516 GCA_043801235.1 Bacteroidota bacterium
GGCATCTTCAGGAGCACGACCGATTTCTTTCATCGGCCGCATCAGGTTTTCGAAATAGCCATGCTTATTCATCAGGTAAAATGCCGCCTCTTTGTATTTTTCTTTATTGGTAAAGTGATAAGCGGTTTGCAACATGGCCATAATATTGGATGAATTTATCTTGCGGTCGCCAACCATCTTTGGACGGGCATTCACATAGTCGGGGTGCCATTTACCCCACAAAGTTGGCTTCCCGTTCCAGTCGATCAAGTAAAAGTCGTTTTTCACTACATGTGACATCAATGTGTCAATCAGCATAATTGCCTTATTACGCAATTCAGGTTCTTCAACGAGTTCAGCAATCGCCCCAAAAGCAAAAATATGGCCAATAGCTTCATCGCTGCTTGTAGTTGATTTCCAATCCCATTCCGGATCATCAGCCCTTCGCCAGGCTTTGTCAGCAAATTTATACCCCCGCCTTTCGAATGACCGTGACGGAAAACCCGGTATCGAATTAATGGAATATAGCCGTTCCATAGCATCAAGCGATTCGCGGATGTTTTGCAATGCTTCGTCTGATTTGGTCACGGCATAACGGAATGTTTCCCCTGCCAGATACATCGATGTCCATAATCCGTCATTATCCGAATCTTCCATGCTTCCCGTGGTCACATCTCCGTTTACCATATTTGAAACAGTGGCATTAAAACCGGTTCGGATATGACGATCGCGAACCTGCTTTTCAAAAAACATGGCCTTCTCAAGTAACGTCATCTCTTTAAAACAGATTTTTCCCAACCCCTTATTCGTCAGAATTATTACAGAGTTTTCGGGCCCTTTGGAGATATGGACAACTGTGTCAGAAGGGATCCACCGTTGCGAGGCGTAATAGTTAAATTTTCCGTCTTTGCGAAGCATCATTGCCCCCCAGGTAGAGCCGAACCAAATATTGCCATCGATTTCACTGATTGCAGTTAATTCAGTCCAGGGCATTTTTCTGTGAATATTGCCGATTTGCTTTTTAGTTTTTAAATCAATTTCGAAATATCCGTCCGAAGTTCCTACAATCAATTTATCGGATGTAATTCCCATGCAAGTGAGGGTTTGGTTATACACAATTTTTTCAAGCTCCTTTTTCCCCGGAGAAAAAACAGTGATTGTTTCTTTACCAAGAATCCAGAAAACATTATTCGATGTATCGAATCTGATTTCTTTTATCTCATCTCCCGGACCGGCTCCTTCCCATAATATCTCTGAATTTTTCAAAAGATTGAGTTTCATCCCATCAGAGATTAGAAAAACGAAATCTCTTCCCCCGGCAAAGATTTTTGCACCGGGCATCGTGTGCCTTGAATACAGTTTGCCAGCCCATGCATTGCTCAAAACAGCTTTATCGTCGATATAAACCAACTGATTCTGATAAGTTCCGATTCCGGCAATTTTTTTATCAGATGTTTGCCTGTCCTGTATATCCGTAACAAGCGTACCAGGAAACAAAAACTGCCCATCTCTTGGCCGTAATAAGCCTTTTGTTGAAAACACCTGGATATAGCCGTTTCTGTCGGATACAACCTTTAATAGTTTAACATCTTCGTCAGCCACTTTGTACTTTATACTATAATCCTGGATAAAGGATTTATCCTGATGTTGTTGCATAACCTGCTTGTCATTTTTAGCCGCACATGAAGCAACTGTAAATGCCAAAAAAAGTATGGCAATCTGTTGATTTGAATTGTTCATTTAATTTATTTTAATATCCCAAAATTTGAGTTCTGCCAATTTTATATATCATAAAAAGGGTGCTGTTAGATAAAACAACAGCACCCTTTTCAATTCTTTACTAATTAACTAAAATGGTTATTGCAGCAACCACATTTTAGAAAATTCATCATCAACAGCAGGTGCCAAAGTAGCAACTCCCTTATCATAGGCATTTTTATTCTGACCCAGCTCATTTCCCGGATAACGAAAGCGCAGGGGGAATGTGTACGTGCTTAATAACCCATTTTTGAAAATATCCGGCAGCTTAGTTCTGCGCAGATCCAGATAAGCTTCGGTGGCGACTGAAAAGAGTGCAATCCATTTCTGTTCAGCAATTTTAGCCAGTTTACCAGCAGCATCACCTGGTAAAGCAATAACCGACTGTGCTAAATATGCGGAAATATCCTCATCACTTACTCCCCAGCGTGCCATCGAAAACTTAATACCAGTTCTGTAATAGGTGTCAGCATTCCCGGAAATTAAACCTTTAGCGGCTGCTTCGGCAAGGATAAACTGAACTTCATCTTTATTCATAATCTGAGCTCTAAGTAAGGCATGAGCATTTTCCTGGAACAATTTGGAATACATTGATACTTTAAAATTACCAAAAGTACCTCCGGCGGAGGTATTCCAATGACCATTCCCATTTTTAAAATCACCATTCATTCCAGCAATAAAACCAACGTACACCTTATCTACATCAAGAATATTCGGAACCTGGGCAGCCATTACCGGATTGGTCAAATCAACAAATTCCCAGGTGGAAGAATACGTGAACCCATTCGGATCTGTTGTTTCAAAAGTTTCGCCATTTTTTGCAGCATCATAAGTCCAGGGAAATTCAACAGGAGCAAACCACACCTTCATACGCGGATCATTTAATGTTGTCATCCTATCCACTAAGGATTTGCAGGGTCTTCTTCTTTCGAATTCACCGCCATTTCCCCAATTATTCGAACCACCAACCCATGAGTTGACCGAAGTGGTCCCTACATATGCGATGGATGCATTCATGTCAGCATCATCAGAAAATATCGGCATTGCAGCCACAGCAGCTATTTTTGAACCGGCATCGGACATTTTTGCCGAGGCACGCATTAATAAACGAAGTTTCAGTGAATTACAGAATTTCAGCCATTGAGTTTTATCTCCGCCGAACATAAGATCATAGGTAGGGCTAACAGCTTCTGTTCCGCTGGAAATCAATGCACTGGCATCGTCAAGCTCTTTTAAAAGACCCGTATAGATGTCGGATTGTTTGTCATACACCGGATAAAGGATTCCTTCACGACCTTTGAGAGCTTCACTGTAATAGACATCACCGTAGAAATCGGTCATAAACGAAAACAGCAGAACCCTGAATGTTGTAAAGATACCAACATGAGTCTGTGAACCTCTTGCATCGGCTAATTTAATTGAAGCATCAACCAATTTCAAAATATTCATTGCTGAGTACATACCATCATCAAGACCTTTAAATCCTGAATAATAATTGTCCCCACCCTGAAAATTCCGCATAGTAAACTGAACTGCACCGGGAAGCTTAGTGGAACCCCAACCCCTATCCTGATAAAAGAGGGTTGTTTGTTTAATAATTGACGATAACAGGTAGGGGTCATTCAACGACTCCACAGCATCTTTTTGCTGCTTTAAATCGTATTGCCGTAGATCATCTTTGCTACAGGAAACGAAGCCTATAACCAAAATAATCAGGAATGTTTTTGTCAGATATGATTTCATATTATTTATTTTTTTATTATTTGGAAAGGCAGGTAT
>JAZDMF010000196.1:0-19092 GCA_043801235.1 Bacteroidota bacterium
TGGTTCAATATTCTTAGCAAGGATGTCTTGAAAGGGGGAGTATGGCACAGCAAACAACAACTTGTTGATCAATTAACGGAATACATCAAAACATATAACAAAACAAGACGGAATCCTTTTAATTGGACTTACGATGGTAAAAGTAAATGAATTTAGTAATCTTTACACTAGGTTACCAATTCGGTTACCCCTTACTATTCAAATTTCAAAACCATTGCAAACACTGTTTTTCAGCGCAAGGTTCAAAGGCCACCAAAATCGTAATTATTAGTTTGTTAAATTAATGCGATTTTAAATTTTATGGTTAAGCCCACATTTAATAATATCCGTTTGGTTTTCAGAAATTTATCATAGATAATTTTTATTGGTTCAGGCAACTTTTTTAATCGTTTTACGTCCTTTATATCTACTGAATGACAAAGTATTTTCAGCATATTCAATATAAAATATTTAAATTCGTATTCTGATTCCTGATATCCATAAAATGAAAAAGAACATAATCGTTTTTTTTGTATTTATTTTATTCATTAATACCGGTATCAACGGCCAGGTTGTAATTAATGAATATTCATGTTCCAATGTAAGTTCGTTTACTGATAATTTCGGTAATTACGAAGACTGGATTGAACTATACAATACTACGGGTTCACCCGTAATTATGGATGGCTGGTATGTGAGTGATAAAAAAACCAATCCGACAAAATGGCAAATAGGGACAGCAACAATACCCGCCAACGGTTTTCTTCGCATCTGGGCATCGGGCTTAGGTATCAATTCCGGAACATTACATGCAGGATTTAAACTCACCCAGTGCAAACCCGAAGCTATCGTTTTAGCCAACACTCTTGGTATTATTATTGATTCGCTCACACTTAAGCCTGCTTTAGAGGGACATTCCCGCGGAAGAACAACCAACGGTGCTGCCACCTGGAGCGTATTTTTAATTCCCACACCAAATGCCGGCAATACAAATCCTTATACAGAATATGCTACCCGTCCAACTATGAGTGTGGCTCCGGGCTTTTATACAGTTGCGCAAAGTGTTACCATCACTTCACCTGACGTGGGTGTAACAATCCGCTTTACAACTGACGGAAGCACTCCTACCGGTGCTTCTGCAATATATTCCACACCAATAAACATTTCTGCAACCACAGTACTGCGTGCAAAAGCTTTCAGTGCCACCCCTAATGTACCTGCAAGTTTTGTTGAAAGCAATACTTATTTCATCAATTCTCCGCATACTGTTGAAGTAGTTTCAATATATGGAGATCAGGTGATGTCATTAATGAATGGAACACAGGGTGACCCTTATACCGGACTTGAATATTTTGATAACACGGGAACATTCAAGACCGAAAGTTATGGCAACACCAACAAGCACGGAAATGATTCGTGGTCGTATCCGCAGCGGGGAATTGATTTTGTGAGCCATGATCAATACGGCTACAATTATTCACTGCTTGACCAGATATTCAATTCAAAAACCCGGGATGAATTTCAGCACATAATATTTAAAGCCGCAGCTAACGACAACTACCCCTTCGAAACTCCGGGGAGTTCTTATGCATGGGGACCCAGCACACAATTGGGTTCAGTCCATTTACGCGATTCATACGTTCACACACTTTCTCAAAAAGCAAAACTCCATATGGATGAAAGAACCTGGGCTCCTTCTGTTCTTTATGTGAACGGACAATACTGGGGCGTTTACGACACCCGCGAGAAAGTAGATGATGCTGACTTTACCGATTATTATCACAATACACCCGCCGATTCCCTGCAAATGCTTAAAACCTGGGGCGGAACATGGTCAGAATACGGAGGCGCTCAGGCACAAACCGACTGGAATAATTTATCAAACTTTATTACAAGCAACAGCATGGCTGTTCCGGCCAATTACAATTATGTGGACAGTTTGTACAGTGTAAAAAGCTTAGCCGATTATGTTATTTTGAATTCTTTTTGTGTTACATCTGATTGGCTTAACTGGAACACAGCCTGGTGGAGGGGATTAAATGTGAATGCCGATAAAAAGAAATGGCGGTATATTCTCTGGGATGAAGATGCCACATTTAACCATTACATCAATTACACAGGAATTCCAAACACAAATGAAGATGCAGATCCGTGTGACCCTGAAGACTTAGACGATCCAGGTGGCCAGGGGCATGTTCCTATTCTTAATGCACTGTTGCAAAGTCCTACATTCTATCAATATTACATCATGCGTTATTTTGACCTGCTCAATGGTCCGCTTACCTGTGCCCGCATGATAGCCGTTCTCGACAGCATGGTTAACGTGATCCAACCCGAAATGCAGGGACAAATAAATAAATGGGGCGGTTCATACAGCGATTGGTGGGCAAATTACCAAACACTCAGGACATTCATTCAGACCCGCTGCGACCTGGTTGTTCAGCAATTTGTCGATTGTTACCCGGTTACCCCACCTCTTATTATACAGGTAAATGTATCACCTCCTGGATCAGGCTCCATTGATTTGAATTCATTGAATCTTACATCTTTTGTCTGGTCCGGCCAGTACCCCGGAAATATGAATGTGCTTTTGACCGCACATCCTGATTCTTCTTATTGTTTTGATTACTGGGAGTTCCAGAACCATACGCCAACACCAAGTATTAACGATTCTTCCATATCTTTCCTTCTTACAATGACCGACAGCATAGTAGCGCATTTTTCCGGCGGAACTTCAACTCCTGTGGCTACTGCTGCATCAGATACAATTTGTATTGGCGATTCAACAACACTGCAGGTAAACAGCGGAAGCAGTTTTGCATGGAGTCCTGCTTCAGGTTTAAGCTGCACGAACTGTGCTAATCCGGTGGCAACACCCACTGCCACTACTACGTACACTGTAACAGTATCGGGAAGCTGCATCACGGGTACGGCAGATGTTACCGTCACTGTTGCGCCACCAATTGTTTTAACGCCTGATGTTACCGCTACCTACTCAACAATATGCCTTGGCGATACCACCGCATTACAGGTCGACAGCTCACTGACATACAACTGGAGTCCCGGAGCGAGTCTGAGCTGCACCGATTGTCCTGACCCGATTGCCATACCTGACAGCACTACTACATATACTGTAACAGTAACCGGGAGCTGCAGCAGCGGCTCTGCAAGTATAACCATTACCATTGCGCCGCCGCCCATTCTCACTCTTGGCGAAGATCCAACAATATGCCCGCAGAATAACATTCAACTTTCCGCTTCAGGCGGTTTAAATTATACATGGTCTCCTTCAAGCGGTTTAAGTTGTGTCAATTGTTCCAGTCCCATTGCATCACCTGACACTACAACCATATATTATATTATTGCATCCAACGGTCCCGGTGCAGGATGCAAGGATTCTGATTCGCTTACTGTTTTTGTTACAGACGATTGTCCTGATGTGTATATTCCTAATGGATTTTCACCCAATGGAGATAACAATAATGATGTTTATTTGATCTTCGGCGATATGGCTGGCCTCGAATTGGTCATTTACAACAGGTGGGGGCAGGTAATATTTGAAAGCAATGACCAGACAAAAGGATGGGACGGAACCTTCAGCGGTAATGAAATGCAGTCAGGTGTATATGCATATAAACTGAAGATAACCGACCGCAATGGAATTACAACTCAGAAAACAGGAAATATTACTTTAATGAGGTGAAAATATTACGAATTACGAATCATACGAAAGTACGAATCTTGATTTCATTCGTAATAACAGAAACGCATATTATGAAAGTTCAAAGAATATTTTGTTTATGAAAAAATTATTCCTCATAGTAAGCCTTATTATTATTACTCCTGGATTAAAAGCGCAGGACATACATTTTTCGCAACTCAGCGAAACGCCTCTTTTATTGAACCCTGCATCTACAGGTGTTTACGATGGTTATTACCGCTGCATCCTCAATTACAAAAGCCAGTGGGCAGCCATGGGAAACCCTTACCGCACTTTTATGGGTTCGTTTGATATGCCTATTGAAAATAATTGGAATGAATACGGCGCATATATCGGGATTGGCGCTTTCGTATTTTCAGACAAAGCAGGGGATTCCGATTTCGGTACTACACAAGGCAATGTATCATTCTCGGGTATTGTTCCTATTGACGATGGCAGTACGATATCAGCCGGTATTGAAGCCGGTGTCGCACAGCGCAGTGTTGACATTGCCGCCATCCAATGGCCGAATCAGTACGACGGACAGAGCTATAATCCGAATCTCCCATCCTATGAGGCCAACAGAGCAGGTTCTTACTTATTTTTTGATATGGCAGCCGGAGTACATTATGAGTTTCTGAAATATTTCGGAACATTATCCGGAAAAGAAATGGTGCGCTTTACTGCCGGCGCTGCTTTATTTCACGTTACAAAACCTTTGCAGCGGTTTTACGAAGGTTCCACCGAACATCAGTATCCGCGCATTGTTGTCCACTCTTCATTAATATATGATTTTGAAGGCACGACCTTTGGAATAGTGCCATCGGTACTTTATATGTTGCAAGGACCGGCAAGCGAAATTGATGCAGGAATTCTCCTGCGGTTTAAAATCAGCCAGGGAACAAAAGTTACAGGTTTCATTTCTGAGTCGGCTTTTTCAGCAGGTTTGCACTACAGGTATAAAGATGCTTTCAGCCCGCAGGTATTTTTTGAACTTTCAAATTTTGGTATCGGGCTTTCGTACGATATTAATATTTCCTCTTTCTCACAAGCCACCAAAAATAAAGGCGGACTCGAAATTTCTATCAAGTACTCAAAGATGAGAGGTGCGCTTTACAGGAATAAAAGGTAGTGTTTCGCACCCGGCCGAATTTAATTCTTTTGCAATAATATAAAATAAAACTATACTGTAAACGGTTAAAAATTTAACTTTTTGTGAATAAAAATGCTAAATTGTTTTATTGTTAAATTGTTAAAAATTAACCAACAACAGTATGTATAAAGAATGAAAACAACAACTTAGCGAAGCCCCGCCTGTCCGCCCGTGCCGGTACGGACGGGAATGACAAAGTCGGGCAGGGATTTCACGAATACATTTAAAAATAAGATATTTTTTTGAGTAATTAAACAATATTAACAATATAGCCATTTAAAGTATATTTTCCTGGTTGGGTTATTTATTATTTATTTTCTCTGATCTGAAGAGTTTTCAGATAGGATTATCCCGATAGATGCATTACTATCTCCGGCTGATAAAGAATAATTCTAATAATTCACACTTACAAATTTTAACTCTATACACCTGCCTCAACCCATTTATTCAATTCCTTTATCCCTTCAATGGGAGCATATACTTTTGCTGTAAAAGAACTTTTACCGGAAGTAACAGTGCTTTTAAAATCAGCGGGGTTGATGATGCCAATTTTTTCATCATAGGTCACAAAAAAGCATATATTATCATTAACTGTACTGTAACCTATCTGTGTAGAATTCCATTTCAATAATATATTTGCTGTTAAAGTTGCCACATATATTGATTTGCATTCTACGGACGTTCCGCTGTTCGCATCTTTAAAAGTTGCGTTGGCAATTCTTTTAAAATTGGAAAAAGGGATTGGCTGATCGCAATTCCATATTCCCATACTCACAACTTTGAACGCTCTGGTTGTTGAATTTTTATCGCCCAAGCCACTAGTATATGAACTGGTCAATGTGGTAGCTGAAATCTGGTTAACCTGTCTTTGCGTATTTGTTTTTTGCACCGGCTTTTGATTTTGGGTGTATATTTTCATGGCATCATTATACTGCGTTTTATTAAAAACCGGACGTGCAGTAAAATTTACTGTTGAATCTCTTTTTTGAAGTGTAACCAAATACAAATTCTTGTTCTTTGTGCGTTCCAGACGTATTTTATCCCAGTTCACCGTATACCATTCTTTATTAAAGGAAATGGATTTATCTGCTACTTCGAATAATAAATTTTGATAATCACTTAATTCGGGAAAATCTTTACTATCATAATCTACTTTAAACAGGATAGCATTTTTTGAAGCCAAAACCGGCTTGATAGTTTCAGCAAATGAAGTTCTTAATATTGCTGTATCCGTTTTTGAAATCTTATAATCATCAGTGGTTTGATTTTCTTTAATCTCAACGGGTTTTGCATCAATATTCTTATCCGTTGGCTTTGCATCATTTGAAAAAACATCCCTTCCCTGATATACCCAGTTTTTATTAACTGTATCCAGATAGTAAACATTGAACCTGTCTTCATTATTGTCCGATTTTAACTCAACATCAATGGTTTTTCCTTTGGCCAGAGAAAGTTGTTTGTCATCTTTCGTTGCAACAAGTTCTATCATTCCCGCTGATTCAAAAACATAATCGGTATCGGCCGAATCATATTGCATGGGAATTCCGCTCCGAAAAATTTCAACGGGATTATTAAATTCACGGTATTTAAGGGTCACCTCTCCTTCAACAGGAGTTCCATCTTCATACACAAATGCATTCTCCGGAACGCTGATACGGGAACCGCGGCAGGTTGTTATTTGAGAAGCTTTGCCGGCATCCAGATTATATTCTTTGTATTCCATTGCTGCACTTTTCAGGGGTGCTACAACATAAGATTTATTTTTTAATGTGTCTTCGTTATTTTGTGCAGTCATCTTCTGTTGATCATTGCCTTTATTTGCATTGATAACGAAAAGAACCACTGTGGTTGTAACTACTACTGCTCCGGGCACCCAATAGAACATGCTTTTTGAAAAAAACACCTTGGCCGGCAATGAAACAAACTTGCTGTAAAGTGAATTGAACGAAGGTTTGGTTTGTAAAATATCACTTTCCGTAATTTCGGGCTTTTCTGTATTGATAATTTTTGTTTTCATGTCTTTATTTTTTTTATCAGGCAAAAGAATATCAGTTATTATATGTAAAAAAGAATTGAGGTGCAAAATGAAAGAAACGCCAGTACTTCTGTCAATTTCCGTGTAGCTGCATGGGATCGTAATTTATTCATTATCCTGTGCAGCCTCACCTTGGTATTTGACTCCGAAAGGTCAAGTATCTCGGAAATTTCAGCAATGGAGCGTTTTTCGGCATATTTCATTTCAATAATTGCCAGCTCGTCGGGAGTAAGGTTTTCAAGTAATCTGGAAAGGATGATCTTTTTTTGTTCTGCTTGTTCATTCTGAAAAGCGACCGATTCATCAAAAAGATCCTGCCGGGCCTGCGTATTGATGTAGTAATTGCGTTCCGCTTTATGCTTGCGGAACCACTGGTTTATTTCATTATGGGCTATTCGAAACAACCACGAAGAAAAGGGAAGGCCTTGCGGAGTGTACTGTTTCAGGTATTTCATTGCGTTAAGGAAAACCTGCGAGGTGATATCTGCAGCTTCTGTTTTCGTATCGGTACGCTGATATACAAATCTGAAAAGCAGTACGTAATACTTATCATAGAGCGGAGCAAACTGCTTCATATCACTTTGTGCTGCGAGAACATACACCTGATCAGATGCTATCTCCTGCGGGTTCTGGTGACATGAATTTACTTCTTTCATATGTTCGTTTTGCTTCATAATACAACCCTCTTTAAAAAGTTACACTTACCACAATAAAATATTATAAATCTGCCCTACAGTGGCTATTTTATTATTCAGCATTTGCATTTCAACAGAGTACTGTTTTGATCCATCCTGCATTGCTTTATCAACATTCGGAGCAGAAGCCACTCCGGTTTTACCACTCACCGTTTCCACAATGAACATTATCTTTTCATTCAATGGAAGAATAGTCTGCAGATAATCGCTGTTAAACGTACCCGTTACAGTTATGTAATTTTGCCTGTCGGGCAGGATCATCAGTGCTTTTCTTACCGCAAGGATATTTTTGTCTTTATCTCTAAACAAGAGTGCAGATGATTCAACCGGTAAAGTATCATTAATAAGCAATGCGGAATATGTCTGGCTATACCCGTCGATATCCAGCGCACGTTCTGTTGCATCAATGGAAGCATCGGAATTGCGTATGGCTTCAGGTTCATTCGCTATAACTTTTTCATAATATTCCAGCCATTGCTCCTTCGTCATTAATTTTTCATCATCCGACATATACATTTGCTGAAAACTGAGCCAGTTTACATTATTATATTTTGTCATTGTTTTTTGATACAGATCCTTATTTTTTAAAACAGCTTTATTGACCTTGCTTTCCCTGCTGCTCCTTAATTTTACATAACGTAGATATTTCTTCAGGTTGGCCTTTTCCACTGTTAAGGAACCTATTTCGGATTTACGCTTCTTATTATTGGAAAAGGGGATTTCAGGTTTCTTAATATAGCAATCCAAATAAAATAAAGTTGTATCATTCTTCAAAACCAGTACATATTCGTTATTATCTGCATTGTATTCAATTTTTATATCATTCCAGAAGACAGGTTTCTTTTTAGATCCGATAAATTTCTTTTTAAATTCCGTTCGTTTATAATCAATGTTCTTATAAACCCATTTTGTTTTATCATTATAAACTGAAAGTTCATTATAATGCTTAATTAAATAACTCTGATCTGTCCTGATAAGAAAACTGATTGTATGTGAATATTTTTTTCCATAGCTCAGCTGTATCCTTCCTTTTTGAAAAGTCCGGGTTTTCTTTACATTGTTGATATAATCAAGATCATAAAACCGTTCTTCAAAAAGCAACGAATCAAAAGAGATATTTACCAAAGGGAACAGGCGTGGATAATGAAGATACGCATCCGACAAAATCCGGAACGTATTTTTCTCCAGTTTAAAAGTCCCGATCACTACGCTATTGCCTGAAGAAGTGTCAACCGATTGCTTTAATGAAAACGATAAAGAATCAGGCAGCACCGGATTATCCGGATCAATAGTGTTTGCAAATGGAATATCCGGAATAAGTTCAAAAACAGTTTGCACAAATTGAGCTTTTACAGTTTTCCAGTCTTCATCATAAACAACCGATGAATCAACAGAAATATATTTAATATTGTTGTTCTTTAGTTTTTTTATTTCATTTAAAGGGCTGTCAAACATATTTCCTTCCAGCATAAGGCTATCCAGGTTTGGAAAGCTATTAAAAAAAGAGCCGGTTGTTTCCAGCAGATTTTCTATAAGACTTACAACACGGATATTATTTAGAACAGGAATATCCGGTGGAAGCGAACTAAGCCTATTTTCGGAAAGATATACAGTGGTCAGGGATGGAAGGTCCTTGCATAAATCAAATAATGATAAAACATCAAAATCATCATTATCTGTCACTGATATTTTTTTTAGGTTTTTGAACTTTAAAATAATCGCCGGAAGTTTATCCAGCAGATTGCCCTGAAGTGTCAATTCCATGATATTGCTATATTCCATACTGTTTTTGAATAAATCCTCAATATCCAGTTCAGGCGAATTAGAAACAACAAGTGAAACCAAACCTTTCAAAGACTTTATTTTTCCAATATCTTCATTTTGCATTTCCTGTAACCACAGTTGTTCCAGTTTACCGAATTTGTCTATCAATGAATATTGATTTTCTTCATCGCTGAAATTGATCACTAATGATGTAATTGTATCCGGGCGGGAAATATTGTCAGAAAGAGATGTCCATGATGAATTATTCTGCGCAAACAATGGGTTTAATACCACTAACAATGAAGCTAATAAAACAGTTATTAAAAAAAAGTGGATATTAATTCTGAACATGTTTTTTATTATATAATGCAATCTGTTAATTATGGTTACAAAAAATCGCAACGCTTCCAATTGAATTACAAATTCCGTTACATCAATATTTTATATTGTAACCTGTTGTGCTATTGAAGTATAAAACATTGACTGTCAGACCGAGGAGTAATTTTTTACAAAAAAAACAATATAAATGACGTTTTATTCAAGTTCGATATTCGAAATTCGTTATTCATTATTCATTATTTATTTCGTTCAATGTTAGTTATTTAGAAAAATACGTCAATGGTAGAAATGTCAGGTTGAGCTTGTCGAAACTTTATCGAGGTCATATTTCGACAGGCTCAATATGACATCTGATTATTAATTATTTAGAATTTCAATAGCACAAGGTGTTATTGTATTTAATATAACGACAAGAATCAATAAAATATTTTATCAGATTATTTTTGTACAATTTGCAGCTCAGTGATATTTAGTAAAACAAATATACAAGCTTTATTTATTGAACCAATTGAACAAAAAGCTTTTTTATCGGAATCTATCTGTAAAAATCACTATCGTTTTTCCATATTCCGGAAAACAATTAAAGACAGCGTATACTGCCTTTTATTATTCTGTAAAAAAGTTAATGAAACTGAAATTTTGTCTGGATAATGAATTTATTTATATATTTACCTCATGCCAATGAAAACTAAAACCCGTTATGTTACCTTCACACTGATCCTTTTACTGCTTGCCGTTTCGGCAATATTGTTGATCAATAAAGTGATCAATTCTCAAAAAAAACTGAATCAGGCAGCCGACATTATTGAGTCGCTTGGCCAAACCTCTTTCACCATCGATGCAGACATTCATGATTCTATTGATATTGCAACCACATTCCGCATTCCTGCCAGCATTCCGGTTCATGTACTGATGAATATCACCGTTGATGCGCCGCTGAATATAAATGTTCCGGTAACAAAGTTTATACAGATACCGTATTCTGTGAGGATAAATGAAATAATGCCGGTAGATACCTTTTTCAATTTCCCGGAAGGGATAAATGCAGCAGTTAACGACACCATTCCGATTGACGACCGGATGAGAATCCAGTTCTGGCCCGGTATACAGATTCCCTTTGTTATTAAGGGCACGATGCCTCTCAACCAGACACTAAGCCTGAACCCGGGAAAAATGCGTGTGGCCTGCGAAATCCCTGTACACCTGCTTTTGAACGACACCATTCCTGTTTATCTTGACTTCACTGTTCCGGTGAAAGACACCATTCCTATGAATTTACTGATTGATGCCGATGCACTAATTACCTTTTACACTTCTTTGCCTGTTGAAGGCCGCCTGCCTTTGCAGTTAAATACTCCTGTAAAAATTGATTTCAGCAAAACCCCACTTAAAGCAAAATTCGACAGCCTGGCAAACGTGATGCGCAAAATTTTATAGCAGGCATACTACATTATTCCTATTTTTGAAGCCGGGAAAAAAATTATCAACCATTATTATCTGAGAGAATGAAAATGACTACAATTATTTTATGCTTATCAGTGATTGTCATTATCACAGCGTGCAAAAACAAGAAAGAAATGAAAACCGGCAACCCTTTTTTCGCTGAATACGACACTCCGTTTCAGGTTCCGCCCTTCGATAAGATTGATACATCGCACTACATCCCTGCTTTTGAGGAAGGTATGAAGCAGCAGAATGCTGAGATCGATTCGATCATCAGCAATACCGACGAACCAACTTTCGAAAACACCATTCTTGCTTTTGATAAATCGGGCAAGTTGCTCAGCAAAGTCGGTTACGTTTTTTTCCAGATGACAGATGCCAACACCAATGATCAGATACAGTCTATTGCCAGAAAAATAAGCCCGCTGCTATCAAAACACCGCGACAACATTTCGATGAACAAAAAACTGTTCAAGAGGATCACAACAATCTATGATAATCGGAATGAATTGGAACTTGACAGCCAGCAGGTACGCGTAGTGGAAAAATATTACCGCGATTTTGTACGTCTGGGAGCCAACCTTGCCAAAGACGAGCAGGATTCACTTAAAGATATTAATGCCGAACTTACCACTCTGACACTGCAGTTTGGCGATAATGTTCTGGCCGATACCAAAGCTTTTAAGTTAATTATTGATGATAATAAAGATCTTGCCGGACTTCCGCAAACCACTATTGACGGAGCTGCCACAGTTGCCAAAGAAGAAGGAAAAGAAGGAAAATGGATTTTCACTCTTGACAAACCGAGCATGATTCCCTTCCTTCAGTATTCTGCCAACCGCACACTCCGCGAGAAAATTTATATGGCTTATTTCATGCGGGGAAACAATGATAATAATAATGATAATAAAGCCATTGTGACAAAAATTGCAAAACTCCGTGAGAAGAAAGCAGAATTGCTGAATTATAAAAGTTTTGCTGCATACATCATTGACGATAATATGGCAAAAACTCCCGAAAAAGTCGACACATTCCTGATGAAAATTTGGAAAGCCGCATTGCCTGTTGCAAAAACAGAACTTACCGATATGCAGAAAATCATTGACAGGGAAAGCGGCAATTTCAGGCTACAGCCATGGGACTGGTGGTATTATGCCGAAAAAGTGCGGAAGGAAAAATTCAATGTTGATGAAAACGAACTGAAACCCTATTTCAGCCTGGCAAATGTTCGCGACGGTATGTTTTACGTCGCAACAAAACTTTACGGAGTAACTTTTACAAAACTTACAAATTTACCCGTTTATCATACTGATGTTGAAACATTCCAGGTTAAGGAAAAAGAGGGCACACACCTTGGCATATTGTACCTTGATTATTATCCGCGCGATTCAAAACGGGGAGGCGCATGGTGTTCAAGCTTTCAGAATGCAGGATGGGAAAAAGGAAAAAAAGTGGATCCCATCGTTACCCTTGTCTGTAATTTCACAAAACCTGCCGGCGATACCCCTTCCCTGCTTACATGGGATGAAACATCCACCCTGTTTCATGGATTCGGCCATGCACTTCATGGTTTATTTACAGAGGGCAAATACAACAGAACTGCAGGCAATGTTCCTGGCGATTATGTGGAACTGCCTTCCCAGATAATGGAAAACTGGGCCGGAGAGAAAGAAGTGCTGAAACAGTATGCGAAACATTATAAATCAGGAGTTGTTATTCCTGACAGCCTGATTGCCAAAATTGAAAAGAGCAGCAAATTCAACCAGGGTTTTGTAACTATTGAATACCTTGCGGCTTCATTGCTCGATCTCCAATATCATTATTTGACAAAGCCTGAAGATATTGATGTGGAAAAATTCGAGCAGGCCGCCATGGACGAAATCGGTCTTATACCTGAAATACTGCCCCGCTACCGTTCCACCTATTTCTCGCATATTTTCAGCGGCGGCTATGCTGCGGGATATTATGTTTATATCTGGGCAGCCGTTTTAGATGCGGATGCTTTTGACGCATTTGTTCAGTCGGGCGATATTTATAATCAGGTGCTCGCAGCTAAATTCCGGAAATACTGCCTTAAAGAATCGGGCGACGACGAAGGAATGGTGCAATACAATAAATTCCGGAGCAAAGACCCATCCATTGATCCGTTGCTGAAAAGAAGAGGATTGAATTAGTAACTATACGATTGCCGCACGGATGCCACCGATTCAGGCTTATTATCACAGATAATCCGGCTGGATGATACGCTGAAATCCGTTCAATCCGTTTCATCAGCATTACTATTATTTGATTATTATTTATTTTTTTGTTTTCCTCTTTTTGAATGACTTCAAACTTTTTTTTATAGACAAACTAATATTATCTTTGTCGTTCCAATCTAATTTAATTGATCAAAGGGTCAGAAAATATTATAATAAACCTTGACGAAGTAACATTTGAAAAGTTATTCCGCAACCATTTCAAAGGGCTGACATGGTTTGCCGTACGCTATGTGAAAGATGTGGAAACAGCCCGCGAAATAGTGCAGGATGCTTTTACCAACCTATGGGAAAAAAGGAATACTATCGACATGTCGAAATCCGTAAAATCGTACCTTGCTTCTTCCGTTTATAATAAAAGCCTGAACTATATCAGGGACAATAAAAAATTCGACCGCGATATACTTACCTTTGAAAACCTGTTCCCAGATGCTGCCTACGAACAAACCGACAGGCTGATTACTTCCGAGCTTGACCAAAAAATTAAAGAAGCCATTAACGAACTGCCGGAAAAATGCAGGGAGGTTTTTGTCATGAGCCGCTTTCAGAACCTGAAGTACCAGGAAATTGCCGACAAGCTGCAGATATCGGTCAAAACTGTAGAAACACAGATGTCGAAAGCCCTGCAGCATATGCGCGAGAAGCTCTCCGAGTACTTGCCAGTCATTTTATTAATGATTGCAGCAAAAATGTACAGTTCGTTGTTCGTTGTTTGTTGTTTGTTGTTTGTTGTATAAATAAAAAAAAGAAAAATGGCAACCATTAAGAAATTTGAAGATATGGAAATATGGCAGCTTGCAAGGAAGTTATCAATGCTTGTCTTTGAATATATTTCGAAAAGCAGTTTTTCAAAGGATTACGGACTGAAGGGACAAATCAATAACTCCAGTGGTTCTGTTATGGATAATATAGCTGAAGGTTTGGGTCGTGGATGTAATAAGGAATTTATTAATTTTCTGAGTATTGCAATTGATTCCTGCAGTGAAACAAAATCACAACTTTATCGGGCTATTGACAGAAAATATATATCCGAGACGGAATTTAATGAAAGCTACTCTTTATGTGATGAAATTATTTCCAAATCAGGAAGCCTGATAAATTATTTAAACAAATCTGAACATAAAGGCCGGAAATTCAAAAAATAACAACGAACTACAAACAACAAACAACAAACTTTTTTAAAAACTCGTAAGGGTAAACCCAAATTCATGTGTATTGTGATTGAATAAGCAGCTGAAAATGGAAAAAGATCCTACATATTATCACGATCTGACCGCAAAGTACTTCGCAGGCGAACTGGCCGGTGAAGAACTTTCAGCTTTATCTGCATGGCTTAGTTCCGATGCCGGAAACCAGAAAGTTTTCAGAGAATATAAAAAAGCATGGGAAGCCATTGAAAAATCGAAAATTGAAGCACTTGACACCGATGCCGAATGGGCCATGCTGAAAAGCAAAATTCCATCGCAGCGAATTGAAGAAAAAGAAACCAAAGTAATTAAATTAGACACCGAAACCACCACCCGCAGGATATTCTTTAGGCAGGCCCTGCGCATTGCGGCAGTCCTTATTGTGCTTGCGGGAATTACTTTTGTCATCATCAATTATTTGAAACAACCTCCCTCTCAAAAACAGTTTATTGCTATAAATGAAAAAGTAGAAGGAAAACTGCCCGATGGCTCAACCGTTACTTTGAATGCCGGTTCAACGCTTGATTATCCCGAAAAATTCACCGGAGATGAACGTTCTGTAAAACTTACCGGCGAGGCTTTTTTTGATGTGGCTTCCGACAAATCAAAACCTTTTATTGTTTCTGCAAACGATATCATGGTGGAAGTGGTAGGAACTTCATTCTTTGTCAGCGCCGGTTCAAACGGTGATGTCGAGGTTATTGTAAAAACAGGCAAAGTTGCTGTTTACCGCACAGATAATCCTTCCGAAAAGAAAATTCTTGAACCCGGCGACAAGGCTGAATTTTCGAGCGATAACAAAATAATCAGCGAATTGAAAAACGAAGATGACAATTTTATTTCATGGAAGACAAATGTTCTCACTTTCAGTGATGATTCACTGAGTGATGTGGTTGCAACCCTGAACAAACATTATAAAGCCAACATTTCTATCACTGATGATAAATTAAAGGGACTGAAATTAACCGGCACATACACCGATAACTCTCTTGATCAGATTCTGACCTTGATCGAAAGCACCATTAAGATCCGTGTTACTAAAAAATCAGCCAAGCAGATTGAATTGTCCGGTTATGATACAAAATAAAAATCGGATACTGCGTTTTCTCCAACCACGGATCATAGCAATATTATTGTGTTTTGCGTTCTATATTATTTCTTTTACCAATGTAAAAGCCCAGGACCTGAGCCAGAAAATCTCTGTCAACCTGAAGAACACACCCATCAGCGAAGTCATTACAAAAATTACCGAACTCACGCAGATAAATTTTACATACAGCTCAACCTATATTCCTGTTGATACCAGGATTACCATCAAAGTTAAGAACAAAACAGTGAAGGAGGTTTTCGATAAGATATTTACAGAGAACGGCATCGAATATCTTATTGTTGAAAAACAGATTGTGCTGCGTCCCCTTAAGACAGAGCCAGTGCAAAACCCCATCGTAAAAAACTCTTCAGAAAAAAAGAAGCATACCATCAGCGGATATCTGAAAGATATGACTTCCGGTGAAATTCTGATCGGAGCTTCAGTATACGCAAAAGGCACAACCATGGGCACATTCACCAATGGTTATGGTTTTTATTCTCTTACACTTCCTGAAGACAGGTATGAGATAGTATTTTCCTTTATCGGGTATAAAAGTGTATCTCAGAATATCGACCTGAAAGATGACTTCAGCATTTCCTCCCATCTTGAAACTTCCAATTTTGAAATTAAAGCCGTTGAGATAGTAGCTGAAAAAGAAGATGAAAAAAGGGTCAGCCCGTTGAGTGAAATGAAACTTAACCCGAAAACCATACTTCAGATGCCCGGATTTGTAGGCGATGTGGATATAATAAAATCTTTGCAATCTGTTCCCGGAATCAAAGCTTACGGTGACGGATCCACCTTATTTTATGTACGCGGGGGCAACAGCGACCAGAACCTGATACTTGTTGACGAAGTGCCTATATACAATCCTTCTCACCTCTTCGGGTTTTTCACTGCCCTTGCTCCCGATGCCATTAAAGATGTGGAAGCATTCAAAGGCGATTTTCCCGCTAACTACGGAGGACGGCTGTCGTCAGTGATTGACATCAAAACAAAAGACGGCAATATGAAAGAAGCGGTCTTTGCTGGAAGTTTGGGCCCTTTTACATCGAACCTTACTGCAGAAGGTCCTTTCAGAAAAGATAAAAGCTCTTTCTTTGTCTCATTTCGCCGCGCCAATATGAACTGGCTGAGTTTTACCAACGGGAAAACCTTAAAAATAAATTTTTTCGACCTGAATGCAAAGCTCAATTTTATTGCCAATCAAAACAACAGGATCTTTGCTTCTTTCTATATCGGCAACGATGCAATAAGCCGCAGCCTCTCCACTTCCAAAAATTCATTCGGGATAAGCTGGAACAATGTGCTGGGCACCGTCCGCTGGAATCATATTTACAATAAAAAACTTTTTTCAAATACCACCCTCTATTCCAGCAAATACAATTATTACCTTTACTTATCAAAAGAATTCAGTGACTACTGGAATTCTTCCATCTCGAATACAACAATAAAAACCGATTTCACTTTTTTCGCGAATGCTTTAAACACAGTGAAGGCGGGCATTGAAATCAGTTCGCATGCATCAAATCCGGGGAATGTTCATTTTTCCGACAGCACCATTCAGGCCATAGTACCGGTGATTCCCCGCTACAATTCAGGTGAATTTGATTTCTACATCAGCAATGACCAAACTATCACCGATAAGATTTCTGTATATTATGGAGTGCGCCTGCCTGTATGGAAAAATACCGGCGAAACCTCGGTGTATTATTTTAATTCCCTTTATCAGGTAATAGATACGCTGCTGGTTAGCGACAAAGAAACATATTACACAACATTTTCGCCTGAACCAAGAATAAATATAGAGTATTCTTTCAGTAATAATTCAGCGGTAAAAGTGAGCTACACCCGCACAACTCAATTCATCCAGGTTCTGTCAAACTCTGTCAGTCCGTTTACTTCACTTGAGGTGTGGGTTCCCTGCGGCCCCAACATTGAGCCCCAGAAAGCCGATCAGTATGCACTGGGATACGCAAAGAGGTTTCCAAAAGCTAAACTAAATTTTTCAGCCGAAGTATTTTATAAGAACTTCATGAACCAGGTGGATTATGAAGATCACGCCAACATGCTTTACAACCCGCTGATAGAAGGAGAGCTGAGGTTCGGCAAAAGCTGGTCGTACGGACTGGAACTGATGATACGCAAGCAGGAAGGCAAATTTACAGGGTGGATAGGTTATACATATTCACGCGTTTTCAAGAAAATCGACGGGGTGAACAATGGCGGAACATTTCCCGCTTTTTATGACAGGCCAAACGATGTTTGCATCAACATTGCCTACAACACCGGCAAACACTGGTCATTTTCGGCTAACTGGATATATATGACGGGAGGGCCCATTACCACTCCTGTCGGATTTTATTATTACAATGGTTACAGTGTTCCCATTTATGGCGAGAAAAATAATGACCGCCTGCCTGATTACCACCGGCTCGACCTGCTGGCAACACTGAAGTTCAACAAACCCGGCAGCACTAAAAAATTCCAGCACAGTCTTACCTTTACCATATACAATGCATACGCAAGGGAAAATCCGATTTCTGTCTGCTTTAACAAAATAATTGATGACAATGGGAACATTGTCGTGCCATCTAACATTGACGGGCAGAATGAAATTATTCCCACTGCCATATCCGTTGCAGGTTTTATTCCTTCAATTTCCTATAATTTCAAATTCTGATGAGAAAGATTTTTACATATACAATTATTCTGTTATCTTTCGCAGCCTGCGAAAAAAAAACAGACTGGGATCTGCAATCGGAAAGAAGCAACCTGGTTGTTGTTGACGGGATGATCACAGATGAAAAAAAAGCGCATGCAATTAAACTTACTTTCCCTGTCGAAAATCTGAATGACGTTCCGCAACCGGTTACCGGGGCAGGCGTGACAATCTACGATCCTGATTCAGTATACAACACACTCACAGAACAACCTGCAAATTCAGGCATCTACGTTACCTCATCTGATTTTTTTGCCAAGCCTGTTACTCAATATACATTGTTGATAACACATAACGGGAACGTTTATACTGCCAAGGCTCATTTATTGCCCGGAATCAATTTCACTCAACTTCAATTTGTTCAGAATACCGAAAACGACATGTATCACTTAACTTATATCGCCAGCCCTTTCAATGCGAAGGATTATGCAATGTGGGAAGTTCTGCTCGACTGGTCAAACGTGCAGGGTTACCAGCAAATGGATCCAGACAGTTGCAAGGCAAGGTTACTGTATTACACATTGCCCACTATTGATGTAGGCCAGGTATTCTCGCCTGTAATTGAAAAAATATCTTTTCCTGCCAATACACTTATTACCGAAAGGCGCTATTCAATAACTGCCGAACATGCTCAGTACATAAGGGCCATGCTATCAGAAACCA
This sequence comes from Bacteroidota bacterium, assembly GCA_043801235.1. Classification (GTDB taxonomy): domain Bacteria; phylum Bacteroidota; class Bacteroidia; order Bacteroidales; family CG2-30-32-10; genus DAOQAK01. The sequence goes on from JAZDMF010000196.1 coordinate 19,029, forward strand.
ACTGGAGCGGAGGACTATTCGATTCGGCACATTCCAATGTTCCTACTAATATGAGTGAAGGAGC
>JAZDMF010000376.1:0-2774 GCA_043801235.1 Bacteroidota bacterium
GAAATCCATCTTCTGTGACCTTGACCAGGTAAGTAATTCCTGTTCTTCTTCTTCTGTTAAAATAATTTTTTCTATACTTGCCATATGTAAATTTTCAGCAAATATACATAAAGTAAACTAATTAACAAATCTTTACACTAGCGATCTTGGCACAAAAGAACTTGAAACCATGCTTGCAAATGCTGAAAAATGCAAAACCGCAAAAACGGATACATCCTACTGGAATAATCAACTGGGAGGGTATTACAGCGATATAGAATTTTATATAGCTGCCTTGAAGATGCTCAATGGTGAGGATGATGTAAATGCTAAGACCCTTGAAGCAAAAGTGGCCAATACGAAAACACAGATCACACTGTTGAAGCAGGTAACAAAAGCAACCATCGATACTGAATATGCAGCAGCACAAGCCAAGATAAAAGAAGATGCTGAAAAAGCAGAACAGTTAAAACTAGAGACTGCCACATGTCCAGGAGAAGCTTATTCCGGTGCAGACAAGGAAACGATACGTGCTGCTGTTAAACAGGCATGGAGCATGGATACCGAAAACTGCGGTGGCGGCTGGAACATAATAAAAGTCATCATATATGATAATGACTGGTTCCGCGAGAAAGGTCAGAAGTGGAATTCCTCATATACTTCATTGCAGAATTATGATTATTCCACCATGTGGGTTGTTGTGATCGGGCAGCCTAAAAACACTGACAAACCTGATGTTGCATACAAGGTGGGTTACGACCTGTTCAAAGATTATATGAACGGTGGAAAAATAAATTATATTAATTTTGATTGCTCCGACATGAAGGACAGTCCTATACTTGTAAAAAACATTAAATAAGATTTTAACAAAAATAACATCAATGTTAAGGGGAGTGAAAGTAGTTTCGTTCCCCTTTTTGTTTACAGGAGCAATTATTTGTTTTTTTCACTGGGAATACCGGAAGGATTTTTTACATCATGTTCTTTTCTTACATGGTAAGTATATGCTTTGCCCGAAATGTTATTGCTGATCACAGAGAAATAATCCTTCGTTTCACCCTGCAATAATTCAATTTTCTCGGGTTTGCCCCACAAGCCTTCATCATTTTGTGTGGAAAAATAAGCATTGTAAATCTCTCCCGGCTTTTCACTTTTTATACTGTAGAATAAAGTTGCTGCGTCTTCAAGCATCAAAGGGTATTCTTCATCTTCTGCTGAATTAATTTCCTTGCCCAGGTTATAAGGCTCGTTCCATTGCCCGTTGCTGAGCATTTCTGAAGCCCAGATGTCTTTTCCCCCGTAACCTCCCTTTCTGTCACTCACGAAATAAAGGGTGTTTCCATCAGGACTAAGGGTGGCATTGCAATCGGTTTCTTTCGTGTTAATATCCAGTTTAAATGGGATCATTTTATCATTTTTCTGGTTTATTACCCAGATATCATCAGCAATAGTCACAAAAAGATTGGATTTATCTGTTCCAGCCATTACACCGATTGTTTTGCTGTAAACAGAATCGTTATTCTCGGTATGGTGAACGATTTTATAATAAATAAATGAATACACAGGGTAATTGTCTTTAAACGAGTACATCATATCAATCGGAACGGGTGTTCCATGGCATTTTATGCTGCCAATGTTTTCAAAATAATTACCGTCAACCGATCTCTTAACAATATAATACCTGTCGTTTTTTATGCCGCTGATAATAACCATTAAATAAACTCTTCCTTCTGCATATTTTGCGGAAATGCTTTTGACATTCGAGTCGGTACCTTCAATGGTTAACGCCGGATTGAAGCCGTAATCCTGCGCTTGGAGTATTGTCCCGCAAAATATAAAAAGGATTACGGTCACTATGAACACCGTGGAACTGAGTCTGAAAAGTAATTTGGCAGTATGAAAATTATCCATCTGTATTGCTTGTTAATGTCGGTATCTTCATCAAATATAAATATATTTTCATTATTTTTGAATGTTAAACTAATTTTGTGTTTATGAAAATCAAAACATCTGTTGCATTTGTTCTGGGGGTTATTTCCGTTTATGTTTTTTCATTCCCCTGTTTTTCACAGGGAAAAATAAATGCTTACCAGGTTGAACAGAACGGATATTTTGTCCATCCTGCTGTTACCTCAGCAGGAATTGTTGTTACTGATAATGCCGCTTCAAAAATTTACCTGCTTCAGAATAATAAATTGTCAGTATTACTTAACACCCCGGGTTGCGGGCGTTATTACACCGTTTCTCCTGATAAAACGAAAATCGGATTTAAAAAAATTAACTCCGATGGCATGCAGGTTCCTGCTGTATTCGATCTTCAAACCATGAAGATTAATGAACTGTCAGCCCCTGTTGACCTTTGCGGACAGGTAAGTTTCAGCAATAGCGGGAAAACGGCATATACGATAGGAAATAATTTGCATGTAACAGATAATGGAAACATTAAAACTTTTCCGCTGGGAGTATATTCCAATATTACACCTATTTCACCGGATGGGAATCATGTGGTTTTTAACAGGGATGATGACCAGTTATACATATTAGATTTAATTAATAACACTGAAGAAAAAATTACCGATAATCATTTCGGTTATGCATTTCCGCAATGGTCCCCTGATGGAAATAAAATTGTTTATTCAAGTTTGCCGGGTGAGCTAATGGTGTGGGATATGTCATCAGATAATACATACATAATAGGATCAGGCGAAAATGCTGCATGGTCCGGCGATTCACAATATTTATTTTTCGATCTTATCTCTTCTGGAAATTTTAAATTCAATGGTTCTGAAATTTAT
>JAZDMF010000412.1:0-10176 GCA_043801235.1 Bacteroidota bacterium
AAAAAATTTTATTAATTACTTTTGGTGCCCTAAGTATATTGGCAAAAGCGCAGATTACACTGGAACACACTTATGATACGGCATCCATGGTAAGTAGTGCGGGTTTTTATAATGATCAATTAATGATTATTAATTTCGAATCTGACGGTGAAAGATATGTTAAAGTCAGCAGGACCAATAAGAGTATTTCTATTTATGATATGAATCATTCATTTCTTAAAAAAATTTCGTTTGCAGGGTTACCCTATTATAATTACAATTCCACAGCTTTACTTTATTTTTCGGAGCATTTATTTAATGATGATGATAACATAGAATTTATGTATGCTTCACAAGGTTTAGGTTTTGTTTATACTGGTATATATAACGAGGATGGTATATTAATTTTTTCTGATACAGGAGCTGCTGTGATTATGGTAAATTATGAACAACAGCAATTACCAATATATAATACTTCAGTGGGAACAAAAATGATTTTAAGTTATAGAGGTGGTATTGCAAAAGTATTTAGTTTACCCGGCACATTAAGCGATGGCATACAAGAAAGCAATGCTCAATTAATGCAGGTACAGGTTGGGCAGTTTAGTAATCTATACCCAAACCCCAGCAATGGCGCAGTAACGCTGCAATATGAATTACCTGAAGGAGAAACAGAGGGTGAACTTATTTTGTATGATTTGCAGGGTACAGAAGTAAAACGATACACCGTTGACAATACTTTTAAAGATGTGCTGATAGATAATACCCAACTCCCGGCAGGTACTTATTTATACCAGTTGCAAACGAGTAAGGGCGCTGTGGGGACGAAGAAGATGGTGGTGATAAAATAATTCTGAATTCAGAATTCAGAATGTAGAATGCAGAATTTAGAAGTCAGAATTGAATTTTCAGATTTCACTATTGACTAATGACCATTGACCAAACCAGCTGCCATTGACCATAAACCACATACCGGATAACGAAGGGAAGAAGATGGTTGTCATTAAATGAAGACCCAAGTCTCAAACTCCAAGCCCCAAATTCCAAGTTCTTACGCACAGCCCCTCTTGGGACTTTGAATTTGGGATTTGGGGCTTGGAACTTCATTAAGGATTAAGCCTCTTCGTCATTAAACCCTCAATTTTTTCAAGCATCTGCATAGGCGAGAAATTCTGCCAACTGAGGTTATTCAGTTCACCGCCAAAAGCAATGTAATAATCAATGTTGCCCCTTTCAAATTCTTTAATAACATGCTTCCGGAAATTAACTGCAGCGATCCATCCTTCTTCAACATCTTCAAACCATTCCTGGTAATAACAATCGTCGGATGCATGAAAATTTAAAACATTTTCGCCTATAAGTATGAACTTCCTTATTCCTTCATGTATTAGAGATTCAATGATGTTACGTTTAAGATACATGATGTCATTGTATATGCAGTCGTTCCATTCGCCTATGAATTCAAGGATGCAGTATGATTGTTCATAATCGGCAAAAAGAATTTTGAGATACAAAGTCCGCGATCCGAAAGCATCCCACTGTGGGTGGATATAATAATTGTAAACGGTGTTTGTAAATTCGAACTCGCTGTTTTCGCACTGAAATAAAGGCGAATGTTCATCTTCGGATGAAATGTATAAATCCCGCCATGACCAGTGTGGTTCGATATCATGCATAAAAATTAATAAAGTATTTCGTAGAAAGCAGTATCGAAAGCTGTGCAGAATACAGTGTCGGAATATGCAATGTCATAGCCCCATTTTGTAACATGCCAGTTGATCTGCACATTTCTGCTGCCATAGGTTTTGCATTTGTAAGCGGAGTCGTATGATGTGCCGTATCCTTTAAGAACAGTATTAGTGCAGCAATCTACACAATTGATATTATCAATATTGTACGAATATGCTATAAAATCATTTTCATCGTACGGACTGGAATTTTTTACATGAATCTTAAGATAGCTTACAGTGTACAGTTCGAAAGCAGGGGCATAAATATTTTCGGGTTGTATGGCGGCATCGGGAACATCGATAGTGTGGTCGAAATAATTTTCTTTAAAAATGTAAAACCTGTAGCCTGCCGATTTTTCCTGGTCGAACTCAAAGCTGAAAGAACCGTTAGCTTCAGTTGTTGCAGAAGAAATATCGGTATAATTGGAATTATAAAATCCAGAACTTACCTTGATGGAAGAAACAGTAATATTTGCACCCTGTACGTATGTGTTGTTATTTGGATCAAAAACATATCCGCTTATTTTAATCAGGTTTTTGTCTTTATTACAGGATGTATTAGAGTTTGCAATGATGACACAGATGATAATCAGAAAAACAACATAAAGTTTTCGGGATACCATAAAATGTTTTCGTAAATATAAAGAATTATTCTGGAATATCAATGGCTTTTCTCACACTGCCTTTTTCAAGAAGAAGGGCTTTGGCTTCATCATGGCTGACAGAGAGTATTTCCATGATAATTTTCGTTCCTCTTTCAATAAGTTTATTGCTGAGCAGCTGCATGTCAATCATTTTATTGTCTTTCACTTTTCCAAGTTTGATCATTACTGCAGTTGAAATCATGTTTAATATCAGTTTAGTTGCGGTACCTGCTTTCATTCTGGTGCTGCCAGTAACAAATTCAGGGCCTGTAATCACTTCAATAGGTACAAGAGCCTCTTTTGATAATGGCGTATTTTCGTTATTTGTTATACCTGCTGTCGCAATTCCGTATTGGCTGCATTTCTGCAAAGCTCCCACTACATAAGGAGTATGGCCTGATGCAGAAATACCGATCACCACATCGTTTTCATTCAGTTCATGTCCCAGCAGGTCTTCCCATCCTGATGTAAAGCTGTCCTCGGCATGTTCCTGGGCTCTGCGGAAAGCTTTATCGCCACCGGCAATAATTCCGATTACCGTATCATCATCCACTCCAAATGTTGGAGGGCATTCGGAAGCATCGGTAATTCCAAGCCTTCCGCTGGTTCCGGAACCAATGTAAAACAGGCGACCGTCATCCTCCATTTTTTTTAAAATGATTTCAACGATTTTTTCAATTTGAGGAAGAGCTTTTTCCACGGCTGTTGCAACACTTTTGTCCTCATTATTGATATGCATAAGGATTTCCGCAACACTCATCTGTTCGAGGTTGCTGTAATTAGATTCTTTTTCGGTGATCATGAAAGGTGAATTTATGAAGCAAATGTATATAAAAAAAATTCTGGTTTTATAAAATTAAGCAATCTGACATTCCTGTTAGAGGCAACCTGTCTGAAAAATCGTACACCTGAAATCATTACATTGACAAATTGAATTATAATGGAGTAAAGACAAAATTAAAAGAACTAAAGACAGAGGGTAATATAAAAATCAGTACCCGACGCAGCGGGATGAAATTGGATAAATCAGCCTGCCGGTTTACCTGCCGTAGGCTTGGCTGGCAGGTGCCTCGTGGCCTTCCCCGGGTATAATCAATTTCAAGACTTTTTTAATTTTATTTTTAAAAATAAAATATTTTGGTAATAAAAAAAAGTTTATATATTTGTAAACTACTAAACATATAAACTAATAAATTTATAAACCGATAAACAAAATGAAAGATAAAACACTTTATGCTTTGCACTCTAATATATGTAAGGCTTTGGCAAATCCTATAAGAATTGAAATCATTGATATATTAAACAACAAGGAAATGTCATTTGGGGAGTTACAAGAAGCAACAGGAGTTTTAAAATCTAATTTATCACAACATCTGTCGGTATTAGTATCAAAAGGAATATTAATACAGCGCAAAGAGGGTTTAAATGCTTATTATAAATTATCTACAATAAAAGTTGCCAAAGCATGCAAGATAATGCGTGAGGTATTAATCGAAAATATAAAGAAACATCAGGATTTAGTTAAATAATATATTAATATGAGAAAACTATATGTGTTAATTATACTGATATTTTTTGTAATTGTAAATATTTATTCACAGAACAGTTCTGGCAGAGAAGACACAATAACAAATCAAAAATATAAATTGATAAAAATGGGAATAATTATTTCAACCAATGATCCGGAAACAGTCTGGAATGCCTTGCGTCTTGCAAATTTTTCACTTGCAGAAAACGACACAGTATCAATATTTCTTATAGGAAAAGGCGTTGAAATCTCGAATATTTCCGACAAAGAATTTGATGTAGCAAGCCAGTTAAATGATTTTATTGATAAAGGGGGAAACATATTAGCTTGCGGTACTTGTATGCGTATCAGGAAAATGGAAGGTACAAAAACTTGCCCTGTTTCGTCTTTAAGTGACTTATATAATTTGATCAGGTTAAATGAGAAAATTATTACTTTTTAAAAACTTGTTTTATTAATAAACGGAAGAAAACTATGGAAAATTTAATTCACGCAATTTTGCTGGCTTTTCACAATATCGCACTTGTCGGTTGCGCTGCAGCCCCTTTCTACAACAGGAATTTAGTTAAAAGCAGGAGTCAATATGGCCCTAAACTTATTTACGAATTAGATAAAGTAGTGGAAGACACATTACAGGGGAATGCCCCGTATTGTATTACCTTTATAATTGTACTATTTATTACAGGTATGGCAATGCCTTTCAATCATTATTTATTTCATGGAGCATTTAAGGAATTATCATCTGTTGCGACAATTGCTCTGATTATAAAACTAATCTCTGTTTTTGCAATGGTTTATATAATGGTTGTAATATTCTTTAAAATCAACCCTGCAATAAATAAAATATTTTGGGGTTTTTCAAAAGAAGCAACCCCGGAGCCTCAGGTTGTAACAGGTTTCTTTAAATTAAGGGCACGCAGAAAAAAACTATGTGAGATCTGTCTTGTCTTTGCTATTATAGTTCTTGTGTCAAGTGCTTTTATTGGTTTCTCATTCTAAATAACCTGTAATTCCAAAATATTCTATACTTAAAACAAAACATATAAAGATGAAAGTGCTGATAATTATTAACGATGCCCCTTATGGCACAGAAAAAGCTTATAACGCTTTACGTTTGGCTATGCAAATTCAAAAGGATTTTGAAAACTCAGAAGTCAATATTTTTCTGATGGCAGATGCCGTTGTTTGTGCAATCCCAAACCAAAATACACCAAACGGATATTACAATATAGAACGAATGTTAAAAGCCGTTTTTCTTAAAAATGGTCAAATAAAAATTTGTACTTCCTGTGTTGAAGCAAGAGGGTTAAAAGATTTAAAATTTGTTGACGGTGCAAGTTTGAGCAGCATGAAAGAATTAACACAATTGACAATGGAAAGTGATAAAGTAGTTACTTTTTAATCCAACCCGCTAAGTGCTTGTTAGAAATTAAAGTTTACGTTTATATTAATTATGAATATTGAATATCGAACCGCAGCCATGCCTACCCTGCCTCGCCGGCAGGCAGGCGGCAGGCAGGAATTTTGAAGTAATTAAACACTTCTACATTCGTTATTCAGTATTCGTTATTCAATATTTTAAAGTTTAAAATGATAATGTTATTTGTTAACAACTACTAAGTCAAAAACATTGTCAGGTCGAATCAGCTATCACACGACCAAAAACCTGCTAAAGAATTTGACTGTTATGCAAAGTCTTTTTTTTCTCTCCTCTCCTGATCAATTTTGAAGAATAAGAATCATAAGAAACGGTTTTGAAAATAAGCAATTATTGACAATATAGTCAGACTCTGACAATGTGCAAGTTTCATTTTGAGAAAATTGATAAAGCTGAGATTTCGCTTATGCGTCAATAAATTAAGGTGTGCGAAACAAAAACATGCACCCGGCCGGTAGATTTTTGTAATGTTGAAAAATTTTCGTTATTTATTTGATTCAAAGCATAAAATAGCTTAAATTTACTCCTGCATTCTTTAAAGTATATTTTTTTATGAAATCCTGTAACCTTTGATTCAAATATTCAATCTATATAATAATACTTCGGTAATTTTTTAAAAGAAATGAACCATTGATTTAAGAAAATATCGAAAATATGAAAAAAATTATTTTTGTATTTGTTTTTTTATATTCCATTATTTCCTTTGGTCAGGGACCTTATTGGCTACAAAATGCCGGTAGTAACGGGCAGGATGAGGGATATGATATTTCCATAGATGCATTAGGTAATACATATACAACAGGTTATTTTACAGGAACTGCTCAGTTTGGTAACCAAAGTATTTATCTTACTTCATCGGGTACTACAGATATTTTTCTTGCCAAAATTAATTCGCAGGGAGTATACCAGTGGGCAGTAAAGGCGGGCGGCACAGGTACCGACAGAGGTCTTGCCATTAGAACGGATGCTGCCGGGAATTCATATATTACCGGATACTATCAGGGTACTGCTGCTTTCGGATCGACCAATATTACTTCTGTAAGTTCATCCCAGGATATTTTTCTTGCAAAGTATAATGCCTCCGGGATTCTGCAATGGGTAAAGAGCGCTGGGGGAAGCAGCGGTGATATCGGTAATTCAGTAAACATCGATAATTCAGGTTCAGTTTATATTACCGGGCAGTTTGCCGGAACTGCGTTCTTTGGAAGCAATTCACTGGTAAGCATGACAGATCCCGGCACAGGCGCTCCTTCCCAGGATGTTTTTACCGCTAAATATAATGCTGCCAACGGAAATGAAATATGGGCGGAAAAAGGTTCCGCAAAATATTCCGACAGGGGAATTGATATTGCCTGTGATAATGCAGGAAATGTATATGTGGTAGGCCAATTTTCAGATACCATTACATTTGATTATACTCATAACAATAATATGTATAATGCATGTTTCCTCGTTAAATACAATTCAAACGGCGATGAACAATGGTTCCGGTACATGGGAGGTTCCACCTACACAGTTTCATATGGAGTAGCAACCGATAATAGCTCGAATGTATATGTAACAGGCGATTTTTATTACAACATGATATTTTTCGGAACACCCAATACTTCTCTTACCAATACATATCCGAATTGCATTTTTGTTGCTAAATACAATTCTGCCGGAAGCCTGCAATGGGCAAATTCCGACGGTTCACTTGAAAGCATTACATCAAGGAATATTGTAACTGATGATTTATCCGATGCATACATTACAGGGAGTTTTCAGTGCAGGTTAAATGAATACGCTGATGTGTACGGCCAGGGAACTTTTAACAGCGTAGGGTATTGGGATATGTTTGTTTCTAAATATAATTCATCCGGAAACTGGCAGTGGGCAAGGCAGAGCGGAGGCAGGCAGAATGATGTGAGTTATGGGATAACAGTTGATGGTGAATATGATATTTATATTGCCGGAAGTTTTGAAGATCGGATTTTATTCCCTGTATCAGGTAATTTTATTGATAACACTGGTGTTACTTCTCCTCTGATAAACGGGTCACCTGCATTTTTCTGCAGCGACCCTGATTATTCAGAATACTGGTATCTCGATTCATACGGAGTAAATGATATTTGCATTGCAAAAGGATTTGATATCAGCAGGCAGCCGTATGATTATTATATTAGAGATAATGGCGGAAATTGCGACAGGCCGTACATTGGCGTATGCATTGATGTTACCGGCATTCCTGAATCATGCCCCGATTCTGCTGAAGCTTGCATCGGACAAACCCTTGTTGCAAATTCAAATACAGGTCTTGCCGGGCCCGATTTTGATTATTACTGGTCAAACGGATCTATGTCTAATACTATTACCGCATCGACAAGCGGATATTACTGGGTCACGCAAACCAGCGCTGACGGTTGTTTTGTAAGCACCGATTCCATTTATATCACTGTTTTTCCTCTTCCGCAAAAGCCTTTAATATCCGATGATTTTATAATTAATACAAATGCATATAGTCCTCAGACAATACCTTTGTGTTATCCTGATTCCGTTACAATATGGGCTTCGAACACAGGCTCCAACACGTATTACTGGACTGGCCCGGGATTACCGCCCGGCGGGCTTTACCAAAATTCTTTTGTAACTAATGTCTCCGGTATATATACCATAAATGTAGTTGACAGCTTCGGTTGTGTTAACAGCAACAGTGTGCTTGTTGAGGTTGATACAATGATTATATTGCCTGATATATATTCATTTATTTCTGTGCTGGATTCTATGGTAATTTGCAGTGGTGATGCAGTGGTGGTAACTATCAGCGATGTAATCTCCGATCCTTTTTTTAATCCTGCTTTGCTGAATTGTTACACAATATGGACGATAACTCCTGGTGTCAGTGGTGCTTTATATCCGCATACGGCATATTATTTCCCGACCCAAACCGGAACATACGATGTTCATGCCGAGCATATAATTATTCTTACAAACAATTGCATGTACGATAGTATCCATATTTTGCTGGACACATCATTTTATGTAACTGTTAATCCACGGCCTGTGGTTAATGACACTATTCACGGGGATAATGCCATGTGCCAGGGAGATACAATCAGTATTTATGTCACCGGGAATGCTACAAATATTCACTGGTACGGACCGGGGATAATTACAAATCCTTATCTTTCATCAATATCGGTTAATGCACCCGGAAATTATTACGTAAACCTGTCATTAGTCGATTCGAATGGCTGCTGGGGATATCAGACTCTTTACTGGACGATTACGCTATCACCGCTGCCTGTGATAACGATGCTGCCTGCCGATGGTGTTATTTGCCCGAGCGATAGCATTGAACTGATTTGTTCAGGAAGCGGTATCTTTTCCTGGTACGGGCCTGCCGGGCTTTTGGCGGGAAACTCAAATTCCATTTATGTGACTGTCCCGGGTTTTTATTATTGCGTTCTGGTTGACATTATAGGTTGCCAGCAGGTTTCAAACACTCTTGAGGTTAAGCAATACAACACTCCTTATCTGCTTGCATCGCCAATTTCTATTATTTGTCCGGGCGATTCTTTGGTCATTGTTGCAGTAACAAATGCCGGAAGCAATATAGAATGGCAGCCTCCGTTAAGCGGAAGTTCGTTAAGCCAGACTGTTTACGGACCGGGCACCTATTATTGCAATATCACTTCATGCGGTATCGTTACCGAAGCAAGCGTTACAATAACCCTGTCGGATGTTGCAGCTATCATTACTCCCGACGGGCCCCTCGATTTTTGCCCGGGCGATTCGGTTGTGTTATACGGAAATGAAGGAATGATGCTTTATCAATGGACGGGTGGATCAGCAGATACAAGCATAACAGTTCTTCTGCCCGGAACCTATACACTTACAACTACCGATTATAACGGATGCACAGCCGTTTCATCTCCGGTTACCATTTCTGTCATTATTGCTTCCCCTCCGGAAATTAACGATACAACTATTTGTTATGGAACTTCCGTGTTATTATCTGCCGATGCCGAAGGACAGGTTGTCTGGTACAATACTATAACAGCTGACAGCATAATTTCCACAGGTTCTGATTATACAACACCAATTATTTTTGACACAATAACGTACTATCTCCTAACTGTAGATTCAGGTTGTTCAAGCGGATTGGTTCCGGTTAATGTGTTTATATATACATCCTCTTATCCTCCGGTTGTTTCAGGCAACAGCCCTGTTTGCGAAGGAGAAACTATTGAATTATATTGTGATTCTGCTGATGGGGAAACCTATAGCTGGACAGGCCCCGGTGGATTTTTATCATCAGCGGCAAACCCGCAAATTATCAATGCATCGCTGCTTAATTCAGGAAATTATTCACTGATTATTTATTCGGATAGTTGTACGAGTCCTGCTTCTACTGTGGCTGTACAGGTTATAGAGAACCCAAATATCGCCCTGCCCGATTCATTAATGCTGTTTTGCGTTGATGAGGGTATTTTGCTTGATGCTTCTTTTCCTGATGGTTCTTATCAATGGCAGGATTTTTCTGCGAATGCATTTTATTATGTTCAGGCAGGAGGCTTATACTGGGTAACAGTAAATGTCGGTAATTGCAAAACTACCGACAGTACCCAGGTATATGCCGAGGATTGCACTCCGATAATTGAAATGCCGAATGTTTTTACTCCTAATTCGGATGGATCAAATGACCTGTTCCTTCCTATGCAGTATGAATTTATAATAGAAAATAAAATTATGATCTTTAACCGTTGGGGAAGATTGTTGTACGAATCGGATGATGTATTATCCGGCTGGGATGGAACACATGACGGCAGGGAATGCTCCGACGGGGTTTATTTCTGGATATTGTATTATACAGGT
>JAZDMF010000422.1:0-17914 GCA_043801235.1 Bacteroidota bacterium
CGTAGCTAAATGACCATAAATGACGCTGAAGCGAAATGAAAATTTTAGACTTTGTGATTTTAAATTTCAGATTAATATCCCGTAGGGATAAAATATTGGTAAAATCAAAAAATAAAAACATAATAGTGCCGTAGGTACTAAATATATTTGCAGAAAATAAAATTCATAAATTTGACTTTTGATAAAGCGGAATGAAGCAATTCATAAAAATAATCATGCCATTTATTTTTTTTCTTACAGGCCTAAACATGCAGGCTCAGAAGCTCACTGCCACCTGTAAATATTCTAAGGTTGCTTTAAATTCAACCTTCCAGGTTTCATTTACTCTTACTAATGGAAAAGCTACACAGTTCACACGACCTGCATTTACCGGATTCAGTGTGCTTGGTTCCTATCAAAGCAGCGGCGGCGGCATGACCGTTATTGTGAACGGAAAGGTAGTTTCAGGAGGCAATGATGAAACCACCTGGACCTATACGTTGAAACCAACTGCTGTTGGAAAATATACCATAGATGAGGCTAAAGCCAATGTCAGCGGAACATGGATAACTTCCAATTCATTATCTGTTGAAGTTACTACGAGCACTTCTACTGCTACAACGAGTACGAACACTACAACAAAATCAACTACCACAACAGCTACAACAAATGCATCCGACGACGATGTTTTCCTGAAAGCATATGTTGATAATGCAAGTCCATATGAGGGCGAACAGGTTATTGTTACATATAAAATTTATTATCGGATTCCAGTCGGACAGTGCGGAATAGAGAAATTACCCTCATATACCGGTTTCTGGTCAGAAGAAATTACTAAAGCTGGCGACGAAGCTGTCCAGACAACCGAAACCATTGGCGGCATCAAATACACTGCGGCTGAGATCAGGAAGGTAGCACTGTTTCCGGAAAAATCGGGCGCACTCAATATCGACCCGCTGGATTTAAAGTGTGTTGTCCAGGTTGTCACCAAGCAGCAATACAATGATCCTTTTGGTAATTTTTTTAACGATCCGTTTTTTAATAATTTCACAAAATCATTCTTCAACTCATACAGTGAAGAAGAGAAAACAATTACTTCCAATTCGCTTTCTATAAATGTAAAGGAATTACCCAGCGCCGATCAACCTTCTGAATTCAGCGGAAGCGTTGGTTCATTCACATTTGATGCCGAACTGGACAAAACAGATCTGAAAACAAATGAAGCTGCAAACCTTACTTTTACTCTGAAGGGATCAGGCAACCTGAGTATGGCTGAACTTCCTGATATCGATTTTCCGGCCGATGTTGAAACCTATGATCCCGAAATAAAAGAAAATATTATTCCTACTGTTGCCGGTATCAGCGGTTCTAAAACTTTCAGCTATCTTATCATTCCCCGAATTGCAGGTACTTTCACTATCAAACCCGTTAAGTTCTGCTATTACGATCTGACCAAGAAAGAGTATATAACATTAGAATCACCTGAATTTACGCTGAATGTTGAAAAAGGAAGCGGAGATGATGCATCGGCCAGCAGCGCCAGCAAAGAAGACATTAAGTACCTTAACAGCGATATTCATTTTATAAAATCATCCCCTATTTTCCTCACAAATATTGGCTCTTTCTTTTATGGCTCTCCCTTTTTCTTTGGGCTAATTGCTTTGCCATTGCTGCTTTTTTTCCTGTTCGTTATCATCTACAGGCGCCGGTTAAAAGAAAACAGCAACATTGCACTGATGAAAAATAAAAAAGCCACATCTGTAGCTCACAAACGCCTGAATACAGCAAATGCATTCCTGAAGGAAAATAAGAAAGAAGCTTTTCTTGATGAAGTTTTCAAAGCCCTGTGGGGATATGTAAGCGACAAGCTGAGTATTCCGCTTTCTGAATTGTCAAAAGAAACCGTCAGCGATAAATTTGAATTGATAAATGTGAATGAAAAAATATCAAAGCAGTTTATCACAACACTTAATAATTGCGAGTTTGCGCGTTTTGCTCCCGACGACGGAACTATTACTATGAACAGTATATACGATGAAGCAGCCGGCATCATTACTAAAATGGAGCATGAACTGAGATGAAAAAAGTTATTCTTATCATATCACTCCTTTGCTTTGCATTCGTGCAGCTGCGAGCCAATGAAAACTCCGTTCTTTTCGAAAAAGGAAATCTTGCATTCACTTCAAAATATTATCAGCAGGCCATAGAATGTTATGAAAAAATTATCAGTAACGGTTTTGAATCATCTGAACTTTATTACAACCTGGGCAGCGCATATTTCAGGCAGGAAGATTATCCATCCTCCATTCTTTATTTTGAAAAAGCAAAAAAATTAGACCCGGGTGATGAAGACATCATCCATAACCTGAAAATGGCCAATACCAAAATTCTTGACAAAATTGAAAAAATACCTGATTTTTTTTTAATTCACTGGTGGAAAACACTGATAAACATTTTTTCATTCAACACATGGGCCATCACGGGAATAGCTTTCATGATGTTTGCTTTAAGCTTTTTCGGTTTTTATCTTTTCTCAACCATTTTAAGAAGAAGGAAACTGGCATTCTGGACTTCATTAATAATTTTTCTCTTTATGATTTTATCCTTCCTAAGTGCGCAATCACAGTATTCAAGCGCCACTTCTGCAAAGAATGCCATTATTTTTACCCCTTCCGTAACCGTCAAAAGCTCACCCGACATTAACAGCACCGACCTTTTTGTAATTCACGAAGGGACAAAAGTGCGCGTGACCGATAATATCGGCGACTGGAGCGAAATTAAAATTGCCAACGGCAGCGTGGGCTGGGTAAATACTTCTGTGTTTAAAACAATATAATGTAAATTGATTTTGCATTTTATTTTTTAGCTTCATATTCTTAAGTTTTCTGTGTTTTAGCCCCATATATAGTGGAACCATATTTCATTTTTGGATTTTGTAAGGAAGATAGTTAGATCGTAATACCTTGGTTTCATAAAAACTGATAAATTTGTTTTGTCAGTTTCAATTATATTCATACGTTTGAATGATTTAATAATTTTTCATTAAAAATTAATGTAAAAAATATGATAGTATCCCGTATTAAACTGAAAAATTGGAAAAATTTCAGAAATATTGATGTACTACTCCAGGATCGTGTTTTTATTGTTGGGGCAAATGCTTCTGGTAAATCTAATTTTTTAGACGCATTTCGTTTTTTAAGAGATATTGCTAAGCCAAGCGGTGGTTTACAAACGGCTATATTACAAGAAAGAGGAGGTATATCTAAAATTAGATGTTTAGCTGCACGAGCATATCCTGATGTAGAACTAGAAGTTTATCTATCTGAATTTGGCAGCCGAGAAACGTTATGGAAATATGCTATTGGAATTAAACAAGAATCCAGAGGTTACCGTTTACCATACCTTACTTATGAAAGAATTTGGAAGGGAAATACACTCATACTTAACAGACCTAACAAAGAGGATAAAGAGGATAAAGCGCGATTAACACAAACACATCTGGAACAAATTAATACGAACAAAGAATTTCGAGAAATTTCCCGTTTTTTTGAAAGTATACTATATCTTCATATTGTACCTCAATTATTAAAATATCCTAAAGCGTTTACAGGTCCCGACTTACCCGGTGATCCATTTGGGAGGGGTTTCCTCGAACGTATAGCAAGAGTGAACACTAACACTAGGACAGCCTGGTTAAAAAGGATTGAAAATGCCTTAAGATTTGCAGTACCTCAATTAGAAAAGTTAAATTATACTGATGAATTGGGTATTCCTCATCTCGAAGCAATATATACACACTGGAGAAACAAAGGGGCAAAACAAAAAGAAAATCAATTTTCGGATGGCACGTTACGACTTATTGGTTTACTCTGGTCACTTCAAGAAGGTGATTCATTATTATTATTAGAAGAACCAGAACTTTCACTCAATGGTGCTATTATTTCCAAAATAGGTTCATTAATATTTCAAATACAAAAGCAAAAGAAAAGACAAGTAATATTAACTTCTCACAGTTCTGATTTATTAAATGATAAAGGAATCAGACTTGACGAAATTGTAATTCTTGAGCCAAATAATGAAGGAACCAAAGCCGACATTGCTTCAGGTATAAAAGAAGTAAAATTGATGTTAAGTACAGGGATGAGCCCTGCGGCTGCTATCCTACCAAGAACAAAACCAAAAAATGTAAATCAATTATCATTTAATTTTTAAAATGTCGCTTATTCCAATAAATCTGGTTTTTGAAGATGATATTAGTGAATTTGTTATGTCAAAAATTTTAGACTCAACAAATAAATTCCTAATTCGTAATACGTACCCAGGACATGGTTTTGGTTATATTAAAACCAATATAATAGGTTTTAATGAAGCTTCAAAAGGTTGCCCTTTCTTTGTTTTAACTGATCTTGATAATTCTGTATGCCCCCCTGTTTTGATTCAAGAATGGTTTCGGAAAAATAAGAAGAATAAAAATCTTATTTTTAGAATCGCTTTACGAGAAGTCGAAGCTTGGCTATTAGCGGACAAAATTGGATTTGTTCGATACACAGGGGTTTCTCGAAAAAGAATTCCTAATAATATCGAAAATATTAATGAACCTAAAGAAGAATTAATTAACATTATCAGATATTGTCGGAAAAGAAAAATCAGAGAGGATATTATTCCGAAAAATGAATTTGCATCTATTGGTCCTAATTACAATGAAAGATTAATGGAATTTGTACTGAATTATTGGGATATTAATAGAGCATGCCAAAATTCAAAGAGTTTAAGAAAGACATTAGATTGTCTAAATAGTTTTGAATTTTATAATTATTAGGGATTTCAATTAACATCAAAGACCAGTATCCTATTTGCATTGCAGATTCCTGATCAATTTCTTAATAAAAGCAGCATATACCTTTTTGTGATTCACGAAGGAACAAAAGTGCGCGTGACCGACCAGATTGGCGACTGGAGCGAGATCAAAATAGCAAACGGCAGTGTGGGTAGGGTGAATATGAGTACCTTTCAGTTGATATAATTCTGCTGATTTTTCCCTTTCAATAAGTTTTCAAATATTCAATATATATTGCTTTTGGTATAAAATTTGATGTAATAACAGGCTGAATTTTATTAGTAATACTACATTATTTTCCCGAATTCCATACATACATTACGAATACTAAAACGCTTTTTTATCATTCTTTGTTAATTGAAACAAATGAAATATATGAAAATATTTATCTTGAACTTACTTATTGTATTTGGCTGTCAGATACAGAATGCAAATAATCAGGACAGTATCCTTGATATATTAAAATCAAAAATCAGTAAAGAATGGGATTTCAAATTGGAGAATGATACCCTTGTCATTAAAAGTAATGACAGTTTATGGATAGGCTTTTACAATATTGCCGGAGCGCCCTTTGATGATCCTGAATATAAAAAATTCACTGATGAATATTTGCAGAAGCACGGACGTAAGATAAAAGCATGTATTATTTTCAGGGCAGAAGAAAAATGGACCATTGAAAAGATCAGTGAGATTAAGAATGAAAATTTGAAAATTCAGGAAGAAATTGAAAATCTGATTTCAAAATATCAGCTTTCTCATTTGGAACGCACCTTCAGATGGGAGGAAGAACTTTTCTGGAATACCACCACTGAAGAAGAAATAAGGATAGAAGCATATAAAAAAGAGAAAGCAGAATTAGAAGCCAAAAAGAAAGAGTTGCCTGATTATAGCAGCCAAAACTATAGTTTATTTATTATTTCAAGAAACTGGGAAGAAAGTTTAAGCTATATGGTTCCCATGATCTGTCCTGAAAAAGAAAAAATAAAAATTAATGAACTGGAAATGCTGTTAAACGAATTATTGGCAAATAAATAATCTGACCTTAATGTGAATAATTATTATCCGAGAAAATGAAGGGGCATAATTTATTTTTTTTATTAATACCCATGTTTTTTTTAGCGGCAGGCTGCCTGCAAAATAATAATTGCACCCATCACAATAACGGGGCTTCCGCGGATAGTTTCATGATTCCTTCTGTTTTTTACAAAAAAGGTATCGGAGTCAATGTCACTCACAAATTAACCCTTATTAATGATTCAGCATATTCGGAACATTCAAGAGCTGTGAGTGATGTCGATCGCAGCATGGCCACTAGTACCTATGCAGGAAAATATAAAATTTATCAGAATAAATTAATGCTGAATCCCCGGGAACTACTGTCATTCGACTTTCAGGGCAATCACATGAAAACTGAAATAACCGATTCAATTTTAAAAAAGTCCTATTATTTAGCTTTAAGCTATGACATTGTAAAATACAAGAACCTGGTTTTGCTGCTCAATGACAGTTCTTATGACGGACATTTTTCCAACGATTATACAGATATCGCAAATGCCATCAACGAACATGACGGAAAGGATGAATTGTATTATATATACAGAAATGCGGACAACAGTTCATTCAGTGTCGACAAAGATATTTCAAAAAGTTTTCCCTCCCCGTGGAATGAATACATCATGGACACACCGGTAAAAGGAAAAGTGACAGGTATTAAAAAAGCTGATAGTGATGACAGGTTGCTTTATGAATATTTATATATCTATTCCGAATATATTTTCACACTTGATATTGGTACAACAGATGGGCTAAGGAATGGTATGAAATTATATTCCACCGGAAAAGATTCCTGTTCATGCGAAATGACAATTATGGAAACAGAAAAAGATCAATGCAAAGGATACATGGCGCCATTTTATGAAACAAATTGCATATCAGCGATTGATTACTCTACAAAAAGAAAATAGGATAATTAAAGATAAAATGAATCGTATAAAAAAACATGAAATGAAAAAAGTAAAATTCATATTAATATTTTTTAGTTTCATGCTCAATGAGCTAAACGCACAACCGGATATTCAATGGGAAAAATCATACGGAGGAATTAATTACGACTATGGAAGAATGATAATTCAAACAACGGACAATAATTATGCTGTTATCGGATATTCATTCTCTGGTGACGGGGATGTTACCGGAAGCCATGGAAGTGCCGATATATGGATATCCAAGCTTGATTCATCAGGAACCATCATCTGGCAGAAAGCCCTGGGTGGAACAAAACGAGAAGAGGGATTTTCCATCATACAGACAAATGATAATCACTATTTAATAGCAGGTCAGTCACGCTCAAATGATGGAGACGTTGCAGGCAATCACAGTTCTCCTTCCTGGAATGACATCTGGATAGTAAAATTAGATTCCATGGGCATTTTAAATTGGCAAAAATGTCTGGGCGGCTCAAATGATGACGGAGCATATTCTATTATCCAAACCAGAGATGGAAAATATATGGTGGCCGGAACTGTATGGTCAAATAACGGGGATGTTACCAATAACTATGGAAAGAACGATTATTGGATAATTAAATTGGACACCAATGGTACAATAATATGGCAAAAAAATTACGGTGGTTCAGAAAATGATGCTGCAAACACCATAATAGAAACAAGTGACGGTGGTTATCTGATTACAGGTGCTTCCAATTCCGTTGATATAGATGTAACAGGAAATCATGGGAATGCGGATTTTTGGGTAATAAAATTGGATTCAGGCGGTGTTTTGCAGTGGCAGAAATCACTGGGAGGATCATCGGATGAATGGGGTAAAGCAGTAATTGAAACCACAGATGGACAATTTATTGTTGTTGGCACTACTTCTTCCGATAACGGCGACGTGTCCGGTAATCATGGCTCATTAGATTATTGGGTTGTAAAATTGGAAGCTTCCGGGAATATTGTTTGGCAAAAAACATTAGGCGGGTCTTCAGATGATGAAGGATATTCAATAATTCCGTCGAGTAACGGGGGCTATATAGTGGCAGGCTTTTCCTGTTCAAATGACGGAGATATTATATCGAATAATGGTGCAGCCGACTATTGGATAGTAAACCTCGATTCTTCCGGCATAATTCAATGGCAAAAAAATTACGGAGGAACTCTTGAAGATAAATGTTATTCTATTTCATCTTTAAGTTATGGACAGGCAGCACTTGCAGGAGAATCATGGTCAGATGACGGGAACATTACGAATCATTATGATTTAAATGACTACTGGATTGTAAAACTTAACACCCTAACCGGAATAAAAGAAATTACAGCACCGGAAGCTTTTCTTATTTATCCCAATCCCGCATCAGCATATATTAATATTGACCGTACAAATAATTCAGGATACAAGCAAATTAATATTTATTCAGCCAGTGGACAAAAATTATTTACGTTTGAATCTGACGTGGAAAAAATCAAAATTGACATCAGCAAATTATCATCAGGAATTTACTTTATTACTATTACGGATAAATATGGCAGGCTATGGTTTAAAAAAACAATAAAAAACTCACAGCAA
Organism: Bacteroidota bacterium; assembly: GCA_043801235.1. GTDB lineage: Bacteria > Bacteroidota > Bacteroidia > Bacteroidales > CG2-30-32-10 > DAOQAK01. Next base: position 8,381 of record JAZDMF010000422.1, read on the forward strand.
TTCTAATTGTTTTATCTTTACATTATACAAATCGTTTTCTGTATTTTCAAATATGAAAAAATTTCACTGGAAAAATATACTGTTCTTGTTTTTGTTTTCGCTTTTTCCCTATTTTCAAACCATTTCTCAAACAGTCGACCCTTATAAATTTATTGCAACGCTCCAGTATGACGGTTGCGATTTTTTTGATTCGGGTGAAAGTAATTTCCCGCTATCATTCAGATTCAATACTACACAGGATGCTAATGGCGACAGTTCAATTGATGTTGAAGATAATCTCGAAAACCTTGTACTTTATTCAATCGGCGACAGTATTTATGGTACAGGAAGGACGGGCGTTCCGGACAGAGGACCAAACAATCAGAAACCTGCATTATATTTTCATCTGGTTAGCACTCCCGATTATGATGTATATGAATACTGGCTTTATTATGGCGATAACAACTGGGTAAATGACCATGAACACGACTGGGAAAAATATTTTGTTTATGTGCAGGACACTATACCTTACTACATACTGCTTAGTTCACACACCACATATAATATTTATTCATGGGCTGATATTATTTCCGATAATTATCATGCTTATGCCGGAGTTGACGGCGGTTCTCATGCTATGAAAAATTCTGCTGAAGATGGAGTCAGAATAAGCTATTATGGCGAAATCACAAAAAATAACGGAACGCTGAATACTGCTGATAGTATTACTATTCCATGGACTGTATATTCAAATGATACCAATGTTGCAAACTGTATCAATTACATTCAAAGTCCCGATACTTTTTATTATGGCGATCCCTCATATCTTACCAACAGCAATGAGTGGGGCGATCCTAATCCCGCACCGTGGATACGCGATGAATGGGATAATCCGCCTGCTGTAACTATTTCAGGAAATTCTTCATATTATACCAGGCAACAAATATTATGCTATCCTAATCCGGCATACGAAACTCTGTATATTGAAACAGAAAACATAAAAGCAGATTGCATCAGGATATATTCTATTGACGGTTCATTGGTTTATGAAAAATACTATTCGAAAAGGAATCCTGAAATCATAAATATAAACAATTTGCAGAGGGGAATTTATTTTTTAAAAGTTTCACTGAAAGAAAAAGTTTATGTTAACAAAATAATTGTTTTATAAGCTCATTTTCCTGGCAAACCTTGCCTTTTGGTTAAATTTATTATTTTCGTATTAGCAAAATTAACTGTCATTATGTTTATTCCTGACAAAAAAACCTTCTGTCTTATTTTTCTTTCGCTATCCATTTTGACTTCCTCTTGCATCTCATTTAAACGCAAGGGGCACATGTATAATCTTAAAAGTACAAGAGGGTGGAGAACCACTTTATACATTGGAAGTCCGTTTAAAAGAAAAAAATCAAATAATTTGTATCCGGTTGATCCTTTTAGTTATACAAATTCAACGACTATTGCGGCAGCAGCAGGAATACTTACTGCAGGGCAGTTGAATGATTTCAGTAAATGGGAACTCTGGAAAGACATTTCCGAAAATGAGCTAAGCAAATACCAAAGGCTTTGGAAACTTGATCCGTCCGAAAGGTTTTCTGTTCAGGTAATTTCTGAGGTAAATCGCTCTGTGATAAATGCAAAAGTTTTTCTGAAAAACAAAAAAGGAAAAATAATATGGTCTTCACGCACTGATAATACCGGCAAAGCCGAGTTATGGGCAAATTTTTTTAAGGGAGATAATGAAAAAGGATTCACGCTTGATGTATCTTATAACGGGAAAGAATACTCCTGCGGTAAAGTTTCCATGTTTCCGCCAATTATTAATATTTTAAAAATACCTGCAGAATGTAAAACATCAAATCAGGTTGATATTGCCTTTATGGTTGATGCAACAGGATCTATGGGGGATGAGATTGATTTCCTGAAAGAAGAACTGAAAGATATCATTACCAGTACAAAAGCAGATTACCCCGAATTACTCTTCAGACTCGGAACAGTTTTTTACAGATGTGCAGGGAATTCCTACACATCAAAGAAATCAGATTTCACAGGTAATATTGATGAAACAATAAGTTATATAAATATGCAAAGTGCAGGGGAAGGCGGGGAAGAATCTGTTGAAATAGCTCTTGAAATGGCTGTTAATGATTTAGTATGGGATGACAATGCACGGACACGTATTCTGTTTATGTTCCTTGATGAACCCCCTACTCTCCTTGATACAGTTGTTGAAAAAATTAAGAAAAATCTCAAAATTGCTGCAGAAAAAGGTATCCGGATTATTCCTGTTGTTGGTAGTGGTGCGGGCTACCAGAAAGATAAAAGACTGGAATATATGTTACGTTCAGCAGCTCTTGCAACCAATGGCACATATGTTTTTCTTACTGACAACAGCAATGTCGGAGATACACACACAAAACCGACAACTGATGAATATGATGTGATGATCCTTAACGACCTTCTGAAACAACTGATTTATCAGTATATCTATATGCCATCCTGTGATCAGCTATCAGATTTGACAGATATTAATGACACTATGTATGTGAACAATATTCAGGTAATTGCCCATGAGGTTATCGATACATCGAGAAATATTAAAGAAATCCAAACTCAACTCTTAATAAAAGATTTTACAGGAAAAGATTCCCTCATTTTTATTATGAAAGATACAAGTGTGACAGATTCTGATGATATCCAGCAAGACAGTATTATATTAGCTTCTGTACAAAATATCAAACCTGCCGGATTCAAATACTTTCCTAATCCTTCTGCAGGAGAATTAAACATCGAAATCAACGGAGATGTTGAAGAATTATTCCTTACTGATATTACAGGAAAACTCCTTGAGAAATATTCATTGGGTATTTTAAGGACTCTCACAATTTATCTCAATAATTATCCCACCGGCATCTATTTCCTAAAGATGCAGATTAATGGCAAAACGTATTCAGGAAAAATTATCCTGGTCAGGTAAGATTAAGATGATATTCTTTCAGATTTTTAAAAAATCATTAAATAACTTATTCCTACTTTTGATTTTCTAATTCCTTATCATGCTCCTAATAGGCTTGCTTTCCGACACCCACAATTACCTTCACCCGCGCATCATTGAATTCTTTAAGGATGTTGATGAAATCTGGCATGCAGGCGATTTCGGAAACATTACTATTGCGAATGATCTGAGAAAAATAAAACCTCTGAAAGGCGTGTATGGCAACATCGACGGACAGGATGTTCGCATTGAATTTCCAAAACATCAGCGTTTCCTTTGCGAAAAAGTGGATGTGTGGATGACGCATATTGGCGGTTATCCCGGAAAATATGATCGTTCCATAACACAGGAAATACATTTAAATCCACCCAAACTTTTTATCTGCGGGCATTCTCACATTCTGAAAGTGATCTACGATAAAAAACTAAAACTGCTGCACATCAATCCGGGTGCTGCCGGTAAATACGGAATACATCACAAAATTACTGCTGTACGATTTGTTATTGATAAAACGGAAATCAAAAAGATGGAAGTACTTGAATTATCAAGAGATTGAGCTACTTCAATAAATTTTACAATTTTTCAAAATTTTTGATTGCTGATTCAATGTCGTTAGTTAAGGACTCCGAAGGAGTCAAACCTGTCTGCCGCCAGGCAGGTAATAATAACCACGGGTATAACCCGTGGAAAATAATCGATCTGTGAAAATGAACCCTGAAAAGGGTTCAATATTTCTTCTTAACTAAACGACATTGATTGCTGATTTAATTGCGAATCTTACCACTTTATAATAATTCGCAATTTCAATTTCGAAATCCTCAATCCAATATGTATTCCTATATATTATGTTTTGAAAATTACTTGCAACCTTTATTCAGCAAAACCGCATCTGGCAGCGTATATTTAAAAAATATCCTTACCGAATAATAAGGATAATCATTCAGTCCGATTTGAAATTTTAAACCCCATGAATGCTTTTTTGCTTCTTTTGTCAGTTGAAGTCTGGCAATAACAGGCCTGTCGTGATTATTTACATAACCGTAATACCCGCCGGCATTGAAGGAAGCAACAACTTTTGAAAAAGAAAAATCAATTCCTGCACCGTATAAGAAAGCATCATCTTGAAAATATCCGACATTGTTGGTTTGCCAGCTGTAAAATCCTATCATTGTGTACCAACGGATTTTATTCATAATATATTTTTCATTGATGTACTCCTTCCCTATGGAAAGATCGAAAAAATATCCTGGGGCATTGGTATAACGGGCAGCAGAAACATTTGTGCCTGAAGCAGTGCGCACCGACAATCGCAACGCCATGTCAGGAAACTTTTTTTCTTTTACCAATTGAATTATTGTTCCAAAGTAAATGTCACCTCCTGCAGTACCTTCACCGTCCCTGTCACGGGCAGCCCTCTCATCACGGGTCATGGTATCCATTTTAAAATGCTCAATAGGTACAACATATCCTTCAATTGCAACAAGTTTTGACACCACAGGATAATAGAGCATTGTATATGCATTCTGTGTTTTGTCGCCTTTGCTGAAATGCCCGTCAGCAGCCAGTTCTAAAATTGCCCTGTCCCCTGTAATTCCTTTCTGGACTTCAGGTATTGGTAATGCGTTAGGGCCCATAAACTGCGGTGTGATTTTCAAATACTGGTACCATGAAGTAACTCCATCCCAGTTATGAATCTGAACCCACCAGTCATAATTATCCTGGGCTTTGGCATGAACCAATACAAATAAAACAATAAGAAAAGATAAAAACTTTTTCATTATAACTTCTTGTCTACATTAATATTTACAAAAAAATCAAAACCTGATTAACCATCGTTTTTACAGATGGTTTATAGATTATAGCAAACAGCAAATTTTAAAAAGAAAATATTTTTTGTTTTATATTAATACGTGAATATCCCACTGATTTTTCTATTTGCTTTTTTCTTTTTGCTATTTTCTATTATAACTTTTACTTCACCATTGGTAATTGGGTGCCTGCCTTGCCGGTAGGCAGGCTGGATATTGGATAATGAAAATTGATAATACTTTTTTTTATAATCATAACTTAATGGAAGCACCTATCATTACTGCTTCTCCGTTCGTAACTGGAAAAATAGAAAATTTTGAATCTGACCGTTCTCTCACTACAAAACTTCCGATGGAATAACCAAGCGCACCCCCAATTATCACATCCGACATCCAGTGTTTATCTTCTGTAATCCTTGACAATCCAACGCATGTGGCAATCGAGTAACAGATTACTGGAATGATTTTTTTATCCCTATATTGTTTAGCTATCACTGTAGCTACAGACCATGCTGCAATTGTATGCCCCGATGGAAATGCATCGTAATCTGCTTGAGAATATCCTTCTTTAAAAGCATTTAATGATGTGGGAAACCAGTGCCAGTAATCTTTTCCGTTATCACAGGAAGGCCTCTGCCTTCCCGAAAAATATTTCCCAATGGTTACTATCAGCCCTGCATGCACCAATGCCTGGATAGAAAGCAGCCCGGTTTGCTTTGCTTTTTCATTGTTAAAGGCAAGCCCGCCAAAATAAAATAAAGCACATGTTGAAAGTACAGTAATGTTATCCCCTCCTAATGTGATTTTAGGACTAATATCGGAAACCCAGTTATATTTTGCCTGAAATGATTTGAATTTTGCATATATTTCTTCATCTCTGGAAAGTGCGAAAATGGTTGCAGCCAGAACAGGCGCCCAGTATATTTTTTCTTTGTTGACAAGTTTTACGGGAGAAGTCCATAGCTTTTTTTCATCTTCAAAGAATGCTTTCAGTATCCAGACCTTTTCCTTGTTTATTGTAATATCATCAATAATTGTATCGGGTGGTGTTTGATATAATGAAGCAAAACAATGTTTCGCAACAAAAATCATAAAGAAAATTGTTATTATCCTCATATTTTCATTTCAGACGTTAAAAGTAATTATATTCTAAAAATTAGTCTCAATTATATTATGTTTTGTTGCAAAAATTCACTGAATTAATATTGGTTTTATTAAATAAGTTGATTAATAATTATAAAATAAATAGCCAAAAACTTGACAAGCATTGATATTATTCCTATATTCGGGGTTCTATTTAACCCTCCTGAGCGCATGAAAAAAAGGTACATTTTAACAATCGTGGCTATCATTTTATTTCTGGGCGTGTCACATGCACAGATATTGAATGGTTCCAAAGCAATGGCATACGTAAAGGATGCCGAATCTGTAGCTGTTATAAGCGACGATTATCTGCCCTCATTCGTTAAATTCACTCAGGGGAAAGAAATAGAACTTTCCGAGCTCATAGGATGGCTGGGCGAGAATTTTAAATTATCCCCTGGCTTTGGGCTAAAGCTTATCCGGTCTGAAAAGGATCAGTTGGGTTATACGCACTACCGATACCAGCAAACGATAAATGGCTATTCTGTGGCAGGTGGTGATTATATTGTTCATGTGAAGAACAATAAAATCATTTCTATGAATGGAAAAATCAGAAAATACATCGAACCAAACTCACAAATAGCACTTACCGAAAATACTGCCCTTCAGAATGCATTAAATTATATAAACGCTACCGAGTACATGTGGGAAAACCCCCAGGAAGAAAACATGCTTAGAATAACTACGGGTTCAACCGATGCAACGTATTATCCAAAGGGAGAACTAACCATTGTTCCCCTTAATGGTGATTTTTCCTCCTCTGAATACAGACTGGCCTACAAGTTTGACATCTACGCAAAAAAACCTTTTTCTAGACAATATGTTTACGTTGATGCTATTTCCGGTGTTGTTGTAATGAAAACGGAAAGGATCCATACTACAGATGTGGTAGGAACAGCAGTTACTAAATACAGCGGCTCCCAAACAATGACTGCTGACAGCTACAGCGGATATTACCGTTTGCGTGAAACAGGCCGCGGGAACGGAATTCAGACTTGGGACATGAACGAGGGTACAAATTACGGCTCTGCAGTCGATTTTACTGATGCTGATAATTACTGGAACAATGTAAATGCACAGCAGGATGAAGTTGCTACCGATGCACACTGGGGCACAGAAATGACATACGATTACTTTTACAATACTTACGGAAGAAACAGTATTGACAATGCAGGATTTGCACTTCTCAGCTATGTGCATTACGATGCCAATTACAACAATGCTTTCTGGGATGGCAGCAGAATGACCTATGGTGATGGCGATGGTACAAATTTCTATCCTTTTACTGCACTGGATATCTGTGGGCATGAAATTACCCATGGACTTGATGAATACACTGCAAATTTAGTTTATCAGGATGAATCTGGCGCATTGAACGAAGGCTACAGTGATATTTTCGGAACAGCGATTGAATTTTATGCCATCCCTGCTACTGCTAACTGGACTATGGGAGAAGATATCGGTACTATACTTCGTGATCTATCAAACCCCAATGCTTACGGACTTCCAGATACTTACCTGGGGAATTTTTGGTACACAGGCGCTGGCGATTATGGTGGTGTTCACACAAATTGCGGCGTTTTAGGATACTGGTTCTACCTTCTTTCACAGGGAGGCAGCGGAACGAATGATAACGGCGATGCATACAATGTGACTGCCATTACAAAAGCAAAAGCAGCGGCAATTGCGTACCGTACACTTACCTATTATTTAACTTCATCATCGGTTTATGCTGATGCAAGAACATATTCAATTCTTGCATGCCAGGATCTTTACGGCGGTTGTTCGCAGGAAGCTCAATCAAATCAGAATGCTTGGTATGCAGTAGGTATAGGTGCTGCTTATTCGCCAACACCCACGAATGCAGATTTTACTGCTTGCCCGACCACGACCTGCGCCAATGCCCCATTTAATGTGCAATTTACTAACCTCAGTACTAACGCAAATACTTTTATATGGTATTTCGGTGACGGAGGCACTAGCACATCATCCAGCCCGTCACACACCTATGCCTCTAACGGAAGTTATGACGTAAAACTTGTTGCTGACGGAGGTACCTGCGGAAAAGATTCAGTTACCTATTACGGGTTCGTACAAGTCGGGCCTTCGTATAATTGCACTGCTTACCTGCCGACCTCGGGAACAGGTACAACACAGACCAGCTGCACTGGCACACTCTATGACAGCGGTATCTGCAATGACTATACGGACAATACTGACGGCACAATGACGATCTCGCCAACAGGGGCTACTTCAGTAACTATAACTTTTTCAGCATTTAGCTTCGAAGCAGGATATGATTATCTTTATATTTATGATGGACCATCGACTGCTTCTCCTCAATTTACCGGAAGCCCGTTTGATGGAACTGCCATACCCGGTCCGTTCACTTCGTCAGGGGGATCAATAACAATAAGGCAAACTACTGATGCCGGTGTGACTGCATCAGGTTTTATCATGTCATGGACTTGCACCAGCCCAACCAATCCACCCATAGCAAATTTTTCTGTTAACGTTACTACTTCATGTACAGGAACTATTAATTTCACAGACCTGTCAACAAATGCGCCGAATTCATGGTCATGGAATTTCGGTGATGGTCAGACCTCCACTTTGCAAAGCCCTTCTCATACCTACACTACGAATGGAACATTTACGGTCACTTTGACTGCAACAAATGCTTATGGCAGTGATCAGGAAGTCAAAACCAATTATATCACCATCAGTCTCCCGACAGCACCAACAACTACCGGTGCTTCCCGTTGCGGTACAGGTTCTGTTAATCTTACTGCTTCTGGCGGATCCGGAACTTTAGTGTGGTATGATGCAGCAACCGGCGGAAACATAGTAAACACAGGAACTTCATATACCACACCTTCTCTTAGTTCTACAACAACATATTATGTTGAAGACAGTATTCCCGGGACTACCCATTATGTTGGAAAAGCTGATAATACGGGAGGAGGAGGATATGTTACGGGTACTACTAATTACCTTATTTTCGATTGTTACTCTCCTGTAACACTCATTTCTGTTGTTGTTTATCCAAACGGTGCCGCTTCAAGAACAATTGAACTTAGAAACAGTTCGGGAGGTATATTACAGTCATCAACTCAAAATATTACAACAAGTCCACAAACCGTTACACTAAACTTTTCTATTCCTGTAGGAACAAATCTTCAGTTAGGATGCACGGGAGCAACTATTAATTTGTATCGTAATACCGGGGGAATAACCTTCCCATATACATCTGCCGGATTAATATCTATTAAAGACGGAAGTACAACAGGTCGTTATTATTATTACTATAACTGGCTAATCCAGGAACCCGCTTGTGTTAGTGCACGTACACCTGTAACAGCAACGATAATTCCGAATGTGGCTGCAAGTGTCAATATTACTGCAAATCCCAGCGGAGCGATCTGTTCAGGCACCAGTGTGACTTTTACTGCGACTCCCACGAACGGAGGTACAACTCCAACGTATCAATGGCAGAATAACGGATCGAATATTTCCGGTGCAACAAATTCAACTTACACTTCATCCACGCTTGCAAATGGAAATGTGATTACATGCATATTGACCTCGAATGCAACTTGCGTTACAGGT
>JAZDMF010000424.1:0-15764 GCA_043801235.1 Bacteroidota bacterium
CTTTAAATGGTTTTGAAAAATAATCCATCAAACCAATAGTCGTTTGCGGGTATGTAAAACCATATTCCATGCAGGTATTAAACAAAGGTTTTTTCGGAATTGGCTTAAAAAAATTAATATTGGCATCCAGTTTTCTGTCAATCAGTTTTGCTTTTCCTATCAGGTTAAGGGTTTGCCGGAAATCCTTGCCGGGATCAACCGGAAAACACACCATGGTAAAAAACCGAGTTCTAATATTATTTTTCTTTAAAATCTTTACAATTGTAAGGTTGTCTTTAACTTTTATTTTTTTATTGATAAGGTCCAGAACTTCCTGGTTACCTGATTCCGCACCAATTTTAATTCTTCTGCAACCGGAATTATAAAATTTCTTTATATCATCATCATTATAATTTTTCAGGAATGATCCCACATGAGCATTTGCTTCCCAGGTAAGCGAAAGGCCGGCATGCATCATTTCATTGCAGAGTTCAAGGACGAATTGTTTCCCTGCAAACAAATTATCATCAGAAAATGTGATGTGATTTACCCCGGCATTTTCTTTAATGTATTTTAAATCATCAATGATCTCAGAAACCTTTTTCGGATACCATCTGCTTCCGAAAACAAGGGCAAGGTTGCAGAAACTGCAGTTATTCGGGCATCCGGTAGTGGCGAGGTAATCTGCACCGCGAAATCCTACTGCAATTTTGCCGTTTATGTCAATCAATGCATTAAAATCAATGAGCGATAAATTCAGTTCTGGAAAATTTTCAGGATTTATCAGATCCAAATTCGGTGTAATATGAGTGATGCCATTTTTTCTGCAACCTGTACCCGGTATATCAAAAACCTTCTCCCCTGACAACATTTTTTCAGTGAACTGTCTGAAAGGAATTTCCCCCTGCCCTATGAACACGTAATCGGCATAACCGTCATTAATCAGCATTTCAGGAAAAACAGTCGGAAACCACCCGCCCCATATAACAGGTGCAGCAGTTAAGGATCTTACTGTTTCTGAAAATTTTATTCCTCCTACCACCTGATAGCCCACCATCGCACTTACTCCTGCAAAAAGAAGATTGTCACCGTATTCTTTTATTATTCCTGAATAATCATTGTTCAGGCGTTCATCAATAAGAATAACATCAACTTCAAGATCACGCAGCATTCTTTCAAGGTAAAGCAAAGCCCATGGATAGTTGGAATGTGCATTTCCCTTATCGGGCAGCGGAAAGAATAATATGATGTTTTTTCTGTTCAATGTTTTATCAACAATCCATCAAGCCAATCTGAAGAAAGCGGTCGCGGTTTTTCTCATAATCGCGTATTTCAATTTCTGCCAGCAGGCGTTCAACCGGAGCGATAGAATAATACTGCATCCCCATCATTGCCGCACGTTCAGACGGAGAATCCTGAATCATTTTCCCTATAAGATCGCTGACTTTTTTTATCCTTGCCGGCTTTTCCTCAAATTTTATGCTTGCCTCTCTGTTGATGTAATCCAGAACATTCTTCATGAAGAAATCACGAAGCTGGGTAAGCGACATGCTTTCAAGCTTCCATTCCTCTCTTTTTACCGCTTCTTTGTGCCAATGTTTTATCTGCAAGGCCATATCGTTATATCTCTTTGCATTTTCCCTTTGCACTTCAGTATTTGCGGGCATGGATTTCGACTGAAGAAAAGCTGCAATTTTATCAAGCTTCACTGAATTCAGGTTCCAGAGAGAACAATAGGGCGGGTAAAAAACTGTATTGTACAGGAACGAAATATTCTTTTCGCTCAGTGACTTTGATAATTCATGCAATTCAGGCCAGTTCTGCCTCATGGGACAAATTTTAACCGAAAAAAATGTTCCTTTCTTTTTTGTATAGTCAGAAAAAATCCGAATGTTTTTCATCACGGTATTAAAATTACCGTTGACCCTTATTTTATTATAGGTCTCTTCTGTAACCGCATCAAGCGAAACAGAAATATTGAATTTAAGTGCATCAAGATAAGACTGAACTTTTTCGTTATAAATGTTTCCGTTAGTGGTTACGGAAATATTTATACGTGGATTTAATTTGATAATCAGATCCCAGACTCTTGAAAATTCTTTTGCAAAAAATGGTTCTCCGCCGGAAAAGGAAGCCTCTTTAAGATGTGGTATAAATTCAGTTATCTGCTTAAAGAAATTATCATCGTAAGGATTTTTATACATTTCCTTGTTCTCACGGTTGGCGCGTACATTAGCAGAATATTCTCCGTTACACATTATGCACTGAAGATTGCATGTATTGGAAATCTGAAAATCGACAGACGCAGGATATTTACCGGAACTTTCCGGTAAAAAATCGTATCTCCAGGCTCCTGATGAATAAAAATTCATGCTGTTAAAACTTTTCCTGCAGTCGGCACAGCCATACGAAAGGTCATTATGCTTGATATAATTTCGCAAAGTATCTGCTCTTTTACTGAACCATATATCATGAACTGAATCTTCGGGGTAATGTCCCAAAGGGAATAGCTTATTATACCAGCATGCAAGAATATCCCCTGTATGGAAAAAAGTCATTGATTTGAAAGGGGCATGGCATAAATATTTTCTTTTTTCTTTCGAACGGATATTATTGTATTCCTCAACAATGCTCTTATCAAGCGAAAGATATTTTATATTTTTATTTGATGATTTCCAGAAACTCATAAGTTAATAATTAAACATTTTCAAACGCATCTGAACTTTATCAGGTTCATTATGCATTAATTCAGATAGTATCAGGTCGGGCGAAAAACTCAGCAAATTTATAAGTGCTTTTTTTCGTTCGCTTTCATTAAAGCCTAAATTCTGCAGTATTAAAAAAATTCTACATGCAGCATCGTTGACAGATTGTGAAAGATGCTTTGCCAGATACTCACACAACTCTTTCTCCGTTTTTCCTGCCAGTTCATCTTTTGTCTTCTCACGTATCACTGCATTTTCCGCCCATACTGAAATCTGTTTAATAAACTGGCGGAATGCTGAGAAATTTTTTTCAGCTGTTATAGTTTGTGCTTCTATCTTTTCATTTTCCAGTTTCATTAATATCTGTTGAAGCTCACCACTATCCTTTGCCCACAGTGATTCTGATGGCGGAAAAATAACAGAATGCAAAATCAATTGCATATTCTTTTCATTGCAGTAACGTACCATTTCTGCAATTTCATCCCAGTTATGTGGCACAGGGCATACATTAAGGCTGAAAATATTTTTTTTAAGCAGGGAATAATCATAGAAATACTCAAGGTTTGACATAACCGAACAGAAATCAGCATTGCGGCGGATCTTTTCATACTTTTCTTTATTGAGCGAATCAACAGAAACGGAAATAACAAAATTACCTTCTGAAAGTATTTTTTTTATTCTGCCGGTAAGCAAAGTGGCATTTGTGAGCACAGATAATTTTACAGAAGGATTTAACGCAATAAGTTTTTCCCATATATCGTAATATAAAGAGACCAGAAAAGGTTCGCCGCCTGAAAACCTTGCTTCCTTCAGATATGGAATAAATTCCACTAACTGTTCAACGAACCGTGAGTCGTAATGCTGATCATACGGCGGCAGGTTTTCCCGGTTGCTGCGAATTGCCGAAGAGTTCTCGCCCAGGCACATTATACATTCAAGGTTGCAGGTATTGCTTATTTCAAAATCAAGCATGTCAGGATATTTCCCTGCACTCTCCTGTGCAAGGTAGTCGTACTGAGCCGCTCCCGATAAATCGAAAAGTCCGTCTTCAATGCGTTTCAAACATTCATTGCATCCGAGAGTAAGGTCATTATGCTTTATGTATTTTCTTAACGATTCCATCCTGTTTCCAAACCAGATTTCATGAAGGTTTTGCTCCGGAATTTTTCCAAGAACATGCCCGCGGTTGAAACAGCAGGCAAGAGCATGCCCCGATTGTGAAAACCTTAATGAATGGAAAGGTGCATGACATAAGAGTTCGCGTTGATTTTCCGTCCGGTGCTGATTAAATCCCGCAACCACAGAAGGAGAAACCGGACGATATGTATTTCTTCTAAAAATCAAAATATACTGTAAACGGTTAAAAATTTAACTTTTTGTTGAATAAAAATGCTGAATTGTTTTATTGTTAAATTGTTAAAAATTAACCAACAACAGTATGTATAAAGAATGAAAACAACAATTAAACAATTTTAACAATATAGCCATTTAAAGTATAGAATACCAACTTTAATCACATCAAAGTTAGCTCTTTTTCAGGACAAATAAATTAAATCGGTGCAAAAAGAAAAGTTTGAGTTATTGTTTTTCAGGAATGAGAAATTCCACTACAGAGGATATCCATAGTCTGCAATTGAACTTATGCCGAATTCGGAAATCAACTTACGGTTTGATGTTTTGAACCGGTCATTGAGGAAATCACACATCTCTTTGCTCAGTATATTATTGCGGTTTATCCTTGCCCCCCATAATGCTGAATTGTTCCATCCGTCAATACGCCTGCCTATAAATGAACTCACGAATGGCAAATTAATATAACTGCGTTTGGGTTTCATGCCGTCATGAAAAAACTTATTGGAATGCCTGATGAATTTCATTAAACCTGTTCGTAATTTTTCGTTGGATCGTGAATAAACCAGTTTGCTTAAATCAATATCCAGCCCTAGTTTTTCAATATAATCCTTAAGAAATGGATCACGATTTTTGACAAGATCTTCGTAAACAAAAATCTTCAGGTTTTCTATTCCAAAAGCTTCAGAATACTGCCTTATCAGCAATGGATAGTCGAGATAATCATAAGTGAAAAGATTTTTTCCAGTCGACATTTCTTCCATTAGTAATTTGTTCAGCGAGTAAGTTCCTCCTCTTTTCAGATACGATGAATATGCAGAAATAATAAAGTCAACCTGGTTGCGGATAAAAATAACAATGCAGGCATCAGGGAAAATTGTTTTTAACCGGGTAATAAAAAAAGACCTGTATGCGCCATTTTTCCAGCTCCCGCTTACAAGGCCCGAAAAAATATGCGTGGGAATGATAAGCAGTTCTTTTTCAGTTGACAGCTTACTGTCCTTAATTATGAATTTTTCATTGCCTTCTGAAATATCAAATGAAATATCATTGTAATAAATACACGATGCATTCTTAACATTGGGATAAAAATTATTTATAAACCATGTTGTAGCGGTCTTGGGATAGCCAATATGAAGGATTGTTTTGGGCATGCAATTAAATTATTTCTCCATTCCAATCTTTTTTATAAAGCGTAACCTTATAATGAAAAACTTCGCTGAAACGAGATATCAAATAAAGGCAAAATCTTCCTGAAAAAAAAATAAAAGAACTGTATTTTCAATCTTCTATGAATTCCCAAAGTCCTTTTATTACCATTAAATGCATGTAATATTTATTCGCAAATGTCAGGTGAACTATTGTGCTATAAATTAGTTTCCTTATTTTAGCGGAAAGTTTTATCCGTTCGCGTGGTACTTTACTAATTCCAAAGAAAATATATACAGACAGAAGAGTAATCAATATGCATTTGTTTACAAAATTCTTTAAGAAATCACGGGACGCTATGTATACGAATGAGCACCGTAAAGGCATAAATCACAATTACCGGAAATTCATCGTTCTGACATATCGCCGATCTGGAGCGAATTATTTTCTTGAGTTACTGCGCTCACATCATCAAATTGTTGCATTTGCCAATCTTTACGAAAAAAACAAGCTGGGATTTATTTATCCAGGCTATCCCCGGTTCGATTGCAAAAAGACACTTGAATACAGGGACAAAAAACCTGTTGATTTCCTAAACAAAATCATTTTCGGCAATTACCATGAAAATATCAGGACTGTAGGATTCAAAATTATTTATGAAATAGATCAGCCTGCGGTGCTGGATTATCTGAGGTCGATGCCTGACCTTAAAGTGATCATTCTGCAACGTCAGAATCTTTTGCGTGTTCATCTTTCCGACATGATTGCCAAGTCCACCAACAAATGGCATGCTTTATTGAAGGAGCATGAGGGCTGGGTAAAAGAAAGCGGGCTTGATTCACGCATACGAGTAATTGAAAACAAGAGTGATCCAATATTACCTCCTGATTTTAAAATTGAACTCGATTATAATAAATGTCTTGACGAATTTTTATATATCACCCGCCTTACTGAAAAATTCGATGCCTTCTTTAATCCGGCAAACACTCTTGCTTTAAAATACGAAAACATTCTTGATGATCAAACAAAAGAGACCAAAAAGGTTCTTGATTTTCTCGGAGCTGATGAGCAACTTCTTACAAGCCGGCTTATAAGGATAAATAACAGGCCACTGCATGATGTCATATCTAATTATGCAGACCTGAAAGAAAAATTTAAAGGTTCAGCATGGGAAAAATTCTTTGAAGAATAATTAATTATTTTTAACGCCTTGTGCTATTGAAATTCTAAATAATAAATAATCAGATGTTATATTGAGCCTGTCGAAATATGACCTCGATAAGGTTTCGATGCTTCGATACCTGTCTGCCGACCAGGCAGGAACTCAGCATGACTCAACCTGACATTACTCGGTCTGACAGTTAATGTTTTATACTTCAATAGCACAACAGGTTATTTTTATATAAAATACGAATGGAAAACCCGATTATTCATATAGGCTATCCTAAAACCGGAAGTACCTGGTTTTATAATTCGTATTATTCAAAAATTAAAAATGTTTTTTTGCTGCCACCGGAAAAATATCTTCCTTTTATTGCTGACCATAATTTTATTTTTCCCGATACCGAAAAAGATAAACGGCTGGTGATGATCCATCCGGAGATGACGGGTGTAAAGAATTTTATCTGGGACGATGGCGTACAAAGAGGCAAGATTGCATCCAACCTAAACAGGATATTTCCTTCAGCAACCATCGTACTGTTCCTCAGAAACCAGTTGGATTTTCTCACATCAGCATACATATATTATGTAAAAAAAGGCGGAACATACCCCGGGTCCAAAATGCTGGATCACATCATTCAGGGAAAGTTTGAGTTTTCACTTCAATACCTGAACTATCCTGAAATGATTGATGTGTTCAGAAAATATTTTGGATCTGAAGATGTGCATGTTTATTTGTTCGAAAATTTCTTTTCCGACCCGAAGACCTTCATGCAAAAATATTCGGAACGCTATCATTTTGACATCAGCATGAACAATATTGATTTTTCCCCTATAAATGACAAACTGCGCAAACGCTTAATGACATTGATGAGGATAACGAATCATTTTACAAAAGCGGATAATCCATTCAAGAAATACTATTTCAACAGCCATTGGGTTTACAGGAACATCAACGAAGTATCAGACAGCTTGAATTCATGGAAGATTTTCGGGAAAAAAGCCTGCACCAGTGGGTTGTTCCGGCAGGACCAGATAGATTTTATCAAAGAATATTACCGTGCTTCCAATATCAAAATCAGGGATGAATACGGTTTATCCGGCATTTCAAAATATGATTATCCGTGCTGATTTTCAGGAAGCCCACGACAACACCCCCATTGATACACTTATTCTTCAAAGAAAACTGCCCACACGGTTCCTGCAAATTTTTCTTTCAGTTCATGATAATTGGATATCACTTCTGACGGCTTTTTCCTGTTTATTTTAACAAACCTGCTTCTCAACGGCTGATGTTCAACGCCAAGGAAATCCATTGCTCTTCGTGCCTCATGCTCAGAATCAGCGAGCAGGTTATCATAACATACAGTCAGCATCTGTTCCGGTTTAAAAAAATCGTTGAAACGCTTCACATGGGAAGAAATATTTTCAAATTCCTTCAGGCATTCCTCATATTTCAATTCTATCTTAAAATCATCAGGAAGGACATTATCATCGGCTTTATCAATAATTTTCACTTTAGAAATCACTCCGCAATCCTTTGCAAAATTTTCGTCTTCCTTGCACATCGCCTGTGATTTTTTGGTGACTGAAGATATCATGGCCGACAGGTACATGTGCAACAAATTGCTTCGCTGAAGATTAATAACCTTTAGATCCGGCAATGTCTTCAGATATTCAATTACAGCCTGGTGCCTTGAAGCATATGATATTTTAAAACCTACTGCTTTTACTTTATCATTGAAACTCCCGTATATTCTTTTATTAAGAAACTCTACCGGGTATTTGTTGCGGTACCTGATAATACTTTTCCTGTTTCCCGGAGGATAACCTTTATATGGAAAAATGACACCTTTGCCATACAATCCGCCATAGGAAACAATCTGCTGATGGGATCTGAGCAGATCAAGTAAGTAATTTGATCCTGACCGCTTATAAGTAAGCAGTATAAATTTCTGGTAAGAGCGATTATTGCCTTTCAGGTGTTCATTGGTGTACTTAAAACTCCAGTATAGTTCAGTTAACCAATAGTAAAAATTCATCTTAAGAAGGATGCTTTATTGACCTTACAAAGATACTATTTTGTGATGAAACTGGTGAACCCGGGATATGAATTTTTCAGTTCAGCAGCAAACATCAAGAATATAATTATAAATTTGCTCATATTTTATTTTTCAGTATGAAGGTAATCGGGCCAACACCTCACTCATTAAAAAATTATTTATCTGAAATTTTTAAATTCAGGCAATTAATCATAACCTTCGGGACGAGGGACCTGAAAAACACCTACGCCCAATCATTTCTGGGAATCGCATGGACATTCCTGCAACCCCTGGCAGGCATCATTATCTTTTCATTTGTTTTCGGACACATACTTAAGATTCAGTCAGGAGGATTTCCCTATCCTGTTTTTGCCTATATCGGGATGCTGGCATGGTTTTGTTTCACTTCAGTTATGGGAGCTTCCAGTAATTCCCTGCTTGCAAACAAAGAAATGATAAAAAAAATTTATTTTCCCAAAATACTTTTGCCGTTCAGCAAAGTCTTTACCGGAATGGTCGAATTTGCAATCTGGCTGTTCCTCCTTGCAGGCCTGATGCTGCTATATGGGATTGTCCCCTCATGGAGAATAGTATTCCTTCCTGCATTCTTCATTCTTGACATCCTTACCGGCCTTTCGATCGGACTGTGGCTGAGCGCCCTGACTTACAGGAAAAAAGACCTGGTTTTTATTGTACCTTATCTTGCAGGGTTCGGAGTAATGATCACACCAATTTTTTATCCAAATTCAATGATACCTCTTCAATATGAAATGATGAAGTACTGCAATCCCCTGTGTGGAATTGTTGAAGGGTTCAGATGGTCCATACTGGGAACTGAAACACTAAACTGGAATTATTGCATTGGCTTTATACCTGTCGTAATTCTGATTATTACAGCTTTTTTACATTATAGAAAAATTGAGGGCAAGCTGGCAGACATTTTATAAAACTGCAGGAATCATGAATGACAAAGTTGTAATTGCTGAACATATAACCAAAATATTCTCTAAGAACTACAGGAAATCATTGTTTGCAGATTTCAGAAAGTTAATTTTCCCTGAAAAACAAAAGGATGATTATGAGGAAAAGGTGGTGGCCATAGATGATCTTTCTTTCGAATTAAAAAAGGGAGAAATGCTAGGTATAATTGGTAACAATGGCGCAGGCAAGAGTACGCTTTTAAAAATATTAAGCGGAATTACGCTGACCACTTCATGTAAAGCTACCATATATGGCACTGTAGCTTCATTCCTTGATATCAGCAGCACCCTTGTTCCTGAACTTACAGGAAAAGAAAATATTTTTATCATCGGGAAATTCCAGGGACTCTCAACTCAGGATATCCACCAGCTTTACAATGACATTGCCGAATTCTCCGAACTCGGTGACTATTTAAACACCCCCGTAAAATACTATTCCTCAGGAATGGTCATGCGGCTTGCATTTTCCGTTATGATTCACTGCGAAAAAGATATTTATCTTTTTGACGAAATTTTTTCAGTGGGCGATATCTTTTTCCGAGCCAAATGTCATAAACTGTTATTCAAGTTAAAAAACAAAGGTTGTTCAATGATTTTGGTCAGCCACAACCTTAATGAACTGGCTACAATATGCGACAGGATCAGTTTGCTTCACGAAGGAAAGATTGTTGCCATTGGAAGGCTGGAAGACGTTGTAAAATTATACAACAATTATAATTACGGCGTGGATAAAAACTCACCTAAAAGAAAAAAACTGCTTCAGCAATCGAAATCAGGCGACGAGGATGTTAACACCAAAAAGAAACACTGGACTGCTGAAAACGCCCCAGGTGACGACACCTGCAGTATCCTCGGGGCTGAACTTCTTGGATTTCCTGACAGTACTTCAACCGACATGAAAGAGGTAAGGCTGAAAATACATGCCAGATTCTCTGGTTTTACAGGAGAGGTAAGTTTTATAGTCAGCGACATTTTAGATCATAAATTATTCGGCGATACTTCGGCAAGCCATAAAGACATTGTCACTGAATTGTCGTATACAGGAGATTTTGACCTGATATGGGACATTCCTCTCTCAAGATTGAACCATGGAATTTATAAAATAAGCCTTCAAATATTGGATACAGACCATAATATCAGATTCAAAATCATTAACCCGCTGATATTTGAAGTCCTGCATCCAGAGGAAACCGATTTCGTTCTTTATACTCCTTTGAAAATGGATATGAAATTTAATATGCACCCCTGTAAATAGCCATTATTATGCTGATTCCTTTCTACGGGATAAAAAGATTTTATGAAAAAAACTCGGCAGATATACTGAATCTTCTGAATTCAGTTTATGTGAAGGGGCAGATTTTTGGTGATGAAATTTTATCGCTTGAGAAAGAACTGGCGGCATACTTTGAAAGAAGGTTTGCGGTTACCGCGGGGAGTTGCACTGATGCATTATTTTTTGCATTAAAAGCTGGAAGAATAAAAGAAGGAGATGAAGTACTTGTAAGTTCATTTTCATTTATTGCTTCTGCAAGCTGCATTACAAGGATTGGCGCTGTTCCCATATTTGTGGATATTGACCCCGATACTTTTTTAATGGACATGGAAGACCTGAAAAAAAAGATCACTCCAAAAACAAAAGCTATAATCGGTGTCCATCTTTTCGGCCAGTCTTTCGACATACATGCTGTTGATAAAATTGCCAAACAACATAACATATTATTCATTGAAGATGCAGCACAGGGTTTTGGTTCCATTTCGGGAAAAACAAAAGCGGGAAGCTTAGGAAAAATAAGTTGTTTAAGTTTTGATCCCACGAAAGTTATCAGCGCTTTCGGCAGCGGGGGCGCCATGCTTACCGACGATGATAATATTTACAGACAACTTCTGAAGTATAAATACCATGGGAAATCGACAGATAACGATTATGAAATTCAAGGCTACAACAGTCGTCTATCCGCTGCACAATGCGCATTGTTAAGTTATCAGTTAAAAGAACACCTTTCCGATAGACATACCCGTTTGCGGCAAATAGCAGAGCGATACAACAATGAACTTGCTGCAGTAAAAGAATTAATACTGCCTTTCGAAATTCCGGAAAATTATCATATATATCATAAATATGTAATAAGAACTGATGAACGGAATGGACTATCGGGGAATCTGAAAAAAAACGGAATAAGTACTATGATCCATTATCCAAAGCCTTTGAATCAATATTCACTTTTTCACAATAAGCCATTCCGCGCTGAAAACATTACAACATGCAGCAAGATATGCAGCGAAGTGCTTTCGCTCCCCATTTATCCTGAACTTACAGATGAGGAAATTATGTTTATTTGCAAAAGCATTAAATCATTTTTTTAATTTTACTTCATGATTCTTAATATACATAATAACCCCGATTACGCAAAATTTATTGAAAATATAAGACAGTAAACAGAAAATTTAATTTTGAAGATTGATTGTTAATGTATGAAGAAAAAAACAAGAAAAATATTTTCTATTTGCTTTTTACTATAATATATGGGTATACATAACATCATTTATAATACAAAAGAAATAAAATGCTTATAATTGGAACCGGAGGCTTAGGCAAAGAAATACTAGGAATTCTTATAGAAGATAATTTTCCTGATGAAATTGCTTTCTATGATGAAAATCCCGACGGACCAGAAAAACTTTTTGACACATACAAAGTATTAATATCTGTTAATTCTTTGAAAAAATATTTTTCAAAAGGCGATAAAAGGTTCATAACTGGCATAGGACATCCGCGGTTAAGGGAAAAATTAACACTGAAAATAGAATCCTTTGGAGGGATATTAACATCTGTCATTTCCAAACGAACTTCTATTTTCCATTATAATGAAGAATATTCCGGTGTAATTATCCAGCCCGGAGTGGGTATTTCCCATAATGTAAGCATTGGAACCGGCAGTGCAATTCATATTAATTCAACCATCGGGCATTCCACGATTCTTGGAAAATATGTAAACATCGGCCCGAATGTTTCTGTTATCGGCCCTGTTGAAATTGGCGATTATTCTTATATCAGCGCACAATCAGTTGTGAAACCGAATATCAGGATCGGAAAAAATGCAGTTGTAAGTGTCGGGAAAATTGTGGAAAATGACCTGGCTGACTTTGAAACGCTGTAATTTAATTACTCGTCTATTACAGTGAAAATAAAATTATATTAATTATTGACAACAATAAGGATTACAAAAAAGAAAAAATATTGTTATAATTTTTCAGTATAAGTAAAAAGGTCAGGAATTTTAATTTGGCCTTCAGGAAATTTCGTCGGAAAACAAGGTTTGATTTTGTGCAGATGGGATTTCGCTAAGAAAAAGTTGTTTGAGCAGTTTGTTTCGTTTGTAAAGATTCTTTTTCCTTTTTAACACAGAGAACGCTGAGGTAAGCACAGAGGACACAGAAAGTATAGTGTTTTAATGAAACAAACTGTGAGTTCTTTTTCGGGGGGAAAAATCAAACCGTAGATTTTGCAGAAATTTACTGACAGCCTTGACTTTTCCCTGCCTTGCCGGCAGGCAGGGTCATTCGATGTTCGGTATTGGATATTTATTAAACGTCAATTAATAATTGACATAGTACTTGATTATTCTTCATTTTCACTGTAAAGGCCTCCAAATTTGGCCATACGTATATAATTTTTAAAATTTTTTGTCATTTCTTTTTCCAGTTCAGCTAATTCTTTTTCCGACAATCCGTCAATAAAACAGGTGGGATCTTCTCCATACAAATCACCTGTATGATAATACGCCATTGTTCTGCAGCCTCCGCAGGTGAACCTGAATCTGCATTTACCGCACTTACCACCGAAATCTTTTCTCGAAATAATTTTTTTGAATAATTCAGAATGAAATAAAATATTTTCAAGATCTGTTTTCATAACATTTCCACCTGAAAAATGATCGCCAAGCAGCGGGCAGGGTGCAACATCACCTTCAGGATTTATGGAATAAAATGACCCGCACCAGCAACCTACAGAAGGGTTTGTAGGAACTTTCCATTGTTTCTCATCCTGCCCGGAAAAAAGTTTATGGTTTTCCGGTGAAACAAAAAACGGAATGAAGCTCACATAACCGTGAAAATATTTCCTTAAAGCAGGATGCAGTTTTTCCTTCAGTATTTTTTTATCAAACATCAGGTGACCGGATTCAGTATGGCGCGAAGCATATGGTATTCTGTTATGGGGCAGTTTTAATTCCCTGATTTTTTCAATGGTATTCTGAAAACTTTCTGCCGTATGCTTTCCCATGGTCACGCAGATATTCATCTTAATGTTTTCTGATTCAAGCATGCTGATCAGTCTGAGAACAGTATCGGTATCAACGCAACGTGTATCAATATTTTCTTCATTTCCGAAAGAATTTATTCCCAGCGAAATCAAAATATTATCCCTAAGGATTTCTTTGAGTTTATGAATTGTCTTCTGATCCAATGTGGTTCCATTGCTTGCAATACCAATGCGAAAGCCTATCCTGTTCGCTTCGTCAAGTAATATAAATGCATCTTTTCTTAAAAGAAATTCTCCACCTGAAAATTCGATGTAACGGGTGCCCAGTTTGAATGCCGGGATAAGAATGCGTTGAATAATATTTTCATAGCTTAGCTCCTCACCCCAAACTTTATTTTTTAAATGAGAACCGCTGGAGCAATTATCGCAGGCAAAAGTGCATTTCCTTGTGGTTTCAAAATACAAAGTATGAAAATACGACAGCATGCATTCGGTTTTATGCAAAATTATGACAAATTGTGAATATTTACAATCTTCCTTTGTATAACTTAGGGCTTTTTAGTTACCTACCGGCAAGGCAGGCTCGCTCCCACAGCCGCAACACCGACCTGCTCGTGAACCTTCAAAAATTCAATATTTTTCATTTAGTCTTTGTATATTTGCAAAAATTTATGAAGGTTTGTATAAACTTGTTTCCTATGAAATGGGCATTCATCATCGGAGGTTCCAGCGGCTTTGGTTTAGCAACGGCACAATTACTTGGCAATAAAGGGTACAATCTTTTTATTATACACAGAGACCGTAAAGGCAATCTTCCGACAATAGAATCTAATTTTAATGAAATCCGGAAAAACGGGAACAGTGTCGTAAGCATGAACATCAATGCCAACGACAAAATGAATCATGCTTCAATCATAGAAAAACTCAAGGAAACTATTGGTAACGGACAGGGAATACAATTGTTTCTGCATTCGCTGGCCGACGGAAACGTGAAACCCATAATCAGTGCTGATCATTCAGCCCAGCCTCAAAAAACATTAAGCACTGATGATTTCGAGCATACTATCAATGCCATGGGAATAAGCTTTATTACCTGGAGCAAACTTTTATTCGAAAATAAATTATTTGCCGGCAGCGCAAGAATTATCGGCATCACAAGCGAAGGCACAAACAAAGTGATGAAAGGATATGCTGCGGTGGCAGCATCGAAATCAGTGCTTGAATCAGCATGCAGATATCTTGCTGTAGAACTTGCTCCTTTCGGGATTACTACAAACCTTATCAAAGCAGGCATCACCGAAACTCCTGCATTAATAGCCATTCCCGGTTTCGAAAAACTGCTGGAACGTGCCAGATCAAAAAATCCATCCGGCCGGTTAACTACAACAAGGGACGTTGCAAACGTCATCTACTTATTAGCCCGGGATGAAGCAGCATGGATCAATGGCGCAATCATCAGGGTCGACGGCGGAGAGCAAATAGTTGCATAAAACATGACACCATTTTAAATAATCAGACCCGGAAATATGATCAGCCCTGAACTTGAGAAAAAAATTCTAAGCTGCCTGCCTTACAGTAAACCATTCCTCTTTGTCGACAGCATCATTGATGTGAACGAGGCCGAGATAAAAGGTTCATTTAAATTTCTCAGCACAGAACCCTATTACAAAGGACATTTTAGGCAAAAGCCGGTTACACCGGGCGTGCTTCTTCTTGAAACGATGGGGCAAATAGGACTTGTATGTTTCGGAATTTATCTGAATAAAATTTATGAAACAAATATTCCCTTCACTCCTATCCTGTCGCATCTCGAATCCGATTTTCTTGGTATTGTGCTTCCCGGCAAAACTGTTTATGTTCATGCTCAAAAAGAGTACTACAGGAATAATATTCTGAAATGCAGGATAACGATGACCGACTCTGAAAACAGAACTGTTCTTACCACTATTGCAATTTGTACTTTTACATTCGCCCATTCATGAAAAGAGTTGTAATTACCGGCATTGGAGTTGTTTCACCTGTTGGAACAGGACAAAATGATTTTCTTGATTCCATCCGGAAAGGAAAAAGCGGGATCCGCTTCATTACTGAACTGCGGGATCTGAACTTTAATTGTCAGATTGGTGGATTACCGGAA
>JAZDMF010000003.1:0-5381 GCA_043801235.1 Bacteroidota bacterium
ATTTAAGAACCTTTTAAAACAGTTGATTTAACAATGGATATAGCAGTTTAAAATTTGAAATATTTTTGGACTTTTAAAAAACAATATTTGCAATAACAACAATATCAATATATTACATTAATGACTTACGCAAGAGGTCTAATAAATAAAAAATATATGCACAAATCAGGGAAAAGGATAAAAATAAAAAACAAAATATCAGCGACCATCATTCTTATGATGGCCATGTCATTAATTTATAATAACGCTTATTCCCTGGTGAGG
Organism: Bacteroidota bacterium; assembly: GCA_043801235.1. GTDB lineage: Bacteria > Bacteroidota > Bacteroidia > Bacteroidales > CG2-30-32-10 > DAOQAK01. Next base: position 265 of record JAZDMF010000003.1, read on the forward strand.
AATTCTGTATCAACCGGAAACTGGAACCAAACATCAACATGGGATTGCGGATGCATTCCGGCTTCGACAGATTCGGTAATTATTTCGGGCGGCAATAGTGTCACAGTTACGATTAACACAACAGTAAAAGGAATGACTATCAGGAATAACGGAACATTATTGTTCGGAAATGGAATCACCTTAAGCTGTAACGGAAGCATACTGGTCGAAACTGGCGGAACATTGAATGGAAGTAACGACCCTAATAATTTATTGCAATTTACTGTAAAAACCCCAAGATTTACTTCTAACGGTACAGCATCATTATACAGAATTGCATTGAATGCCGGCTCAAATTCGAGTTTGTGTTTTTATGGCTCAGGTGTTATCACGATAGATTCAGATCTTGAAGTGTATGGTTCCAATCCCAAAGTGTATAACTATTATGTTGTGCTGAATGTGAAAGGTAACATTGTCAAAAATGGTAGTGGTACGTTTCAGTGGCAGCAGAGAGATTACTCAACTTTAAATTTAGGTGGAAATTTCGGTTGCGATGATTTATTTTCATGGACATATAATACAATAAATTATAATGGAGCCGGTGATCAGACTATAAAAATAGCCGAAGACCCATCTTATTACTGGCACCTTTCGGTTTCCGGTTCCGGCACCAAGACGCTGGGGGATTATGAGGGGGCTCTATATTTTGATATCCATGGCAACCTGACCATCAGTGCCAACTGTACCCTGGATGCCAGTGCATCCTCACGGGATATCCGTTTGCTCGGAAACTGGATAAACAACGGCGGAACTTTCAATGCAAGGAATGGTACTGTTTTTCTGGAAAGCAATGCGGCACAAACAATCTCTGATATAAGCGGCATTGATGTTTTTTACGACCTCAGTATCAATAAATCAGCGAATGATGTCATATTGGGGAAAAATATTTCGGTAACAAATTCTTTGAACTTAAGCAATGGCGACATTGTGCTTGGATCTTTTGATTTGACGCTGAACGAAAACTGTACTGTCACCGGAACACCGGGCGTTTTAAGCTATGTGCATGCAGATGGAAGCGGGGTGATGAAAAAAATGATGAATACATCATCCGTTTTTACCTATCATATAGGAGATAATGACGAATATTCTCCGCTTACAGTCGACCTGAACAACGCCACATTTTCGGTAAATGATTTTTTCTCTGTAAGGGTGACCGATGATTTTCATCCGGATATGTCATCGGCTAACCGTATTTCAAGATACTGGACTCTTAATTGCGGAGGTTTCACGGCGATCAATTATGATGTCAGTTATAACTACCTGGATGCCGATATCGAGGGCGATGAAAATAATATATATACATTGAAAAAGGAAGATGAATGGATTACTTATGAAAAAGTAAACGCCGCTACCAATACACTGTTTTCTAATTCAGGAATTATAGTATTGCCGTTGGGAAATGACTTCACCGGCGGCAATGACGGAACTCTTCCTGTTGAACTAACCGATTTTACCGCTATAGCTGATGATGAAGGAGTAAACATAGCATGGCAGACAGCAAGCGAAACCAATAACGATTTCTTTACCATCGAAAAAAGTACCGACGGGCTAACTTTCGTAAACACCGCAGTTGTTGATGGAGCAGGAAACAGCAACTCGCTGCAAAATTATTCTGTAAAAGATTATTACCCTTATGATGGAGTTTCATATTATCGTCTAAAGCAAACAGATTATGATGGCCAATACAGCTATTCATCGGTCGTTGCTGTAGTTTTTGAAGATAAGAATGGCCGTTCAATAATTATTTTTCCAAGTCCGTCTTCTTCTGATAATTTGAATCTGTCATTTAAATACAATTCGAATGATACTGTATTCCTGAATGTTTATGATATAAATGGAACATGCTTTATACAAAAAACTTTATGTACTGATATCGGCGAAAATACTGTAATACTGAATACATCAAACTTTGCAGGAGGCAAATATATAATTCAGATCATGGGATTTAACAGATTAATTACTTCGGATTTTATTAAGTATTAATACTGTCAGGCAAAGATTTTCTTTCCACCGTTCATATACCTGAAATTACCGCAGGGAAACTCAAACCCGCCATTGGTAAACCGGTGTATTGCCACCACACCTTATCATAATAAATTTACATTACAATTATTCCTGTAATTTATTTTAATGAATAATACAATAAAAGTGATGATAGCCGATAATCATGAAATAATAAGGATCGGGATAAAAAAACTATTGGAAAAAAACGGGGAACTGGAAATTGTTGCAGTTGCCGACAAAGAAGAAGAAATATTAATGAAAATAAAAAAGCACAGGCCTGATGTAGTGATAATGGATAATAATTTTGAAAATATAAACAGTTTGAATGTTGCAGAATATACAACAAAAAACTATCCGGGTTGTAAAATTATTATGCATCCGTCAATACTTGATGAAATAAGCATAATGAGTGAGATTAAAGCAGGGATTTCAGGATTCGTTCCTAAAGATATGAGCACGGCAAACCTTATTGATGCAGTCAGAACAGTTCATAAAGGCGATAAATTTTTAAAGGGGAACATAGCTGATATTTTCGTAAATAATTTTTTTAAAGAGAAGAAAAAAACAGAAATTATTAAAAAAATACAACAGGTACTGTCAAAGAAAGAAATAGAAATACTTAAATTGACGGGAGAAGGTCTTTCAATTAAACAAATAGCTGAAAAATCATTTATAAGTATCCGGACAGTTCAAACGCATAGGTCCAATATAAAAAAGAAATTAAGGATACATAATACAGCGGAATTAGTAAAGTATGCAATTAAAAATAACGTAATAACTGTATAGAAGGGCATATATAAAAAATGAAAGAAAAATAGTAAGGTAAATCCGCCAAATCATGCAGAGAAAAATTGCAATACCAACTTCTGAAACTATAGAATTCATCAATATTGGTGATATTGTAAGAATTGAAGCCGACCGGAATAATTCAAAGGTGTTCACAATTAAAGCCGCTCCTCTTACGGTTACCAAAAGCCTTACCGATTTTCAAAAAGTACTTGATGAAGAATTATTTGTAAGAGTGCATAAATCACATCTGGTAAATATTGAGCATATACAACGTTTTGTCAAGATAGACTGCGGATATATAGAAATGATCGATGGAACAAAAATCGCTGTTTCAAGAAGGAAAAAAAGCAGTTTCGACAAAGCAATAGAAAATTATGTTAAGCAAATGTAGATACATAATGGAAATTATAAATACAAAATTCTTTGCCTTTAATATTGGAATGATTACCGTTTGGAATATGAAACAAGTAATTGGTACTGTATATATTGCTTTTTTATTGATAATTATTTAATTTTAAATATTTTACAAATAAATGAAACTACGTATTGACATGTTGTTTCTATTACCTTATTTTTACATGTTAGTATAAAAATTTATAAAAATGATAAAATCCGTAACCATATTTTTATTTATCCTGCTGCTTGTCTCAACTGTCGTTATGTCGCAATCGAATATATCGGTACAGGATAAAACAGATAGTGCGGCTGTAATTAATAACCAGCAGCAACAAGCTGTTCAACATAACAGCAAAACATCTTTCGTTGCTGATAGCACAGCTGTTGGTGAAAATAATGAAAAAAAACAAATCCCGCTGGAAAAGCAGTTTCTTGATATGCAAAAAGAAAAGCAACTAAAGAAACAACTCCAACAGAAAAACGATTCACTAAAAATTCAATAACACGGGAAAAACATGATATCATTAGTACACAGATGTATGAAAAAAGAAAAAGCAAAACCTGCTGTATATCCGTTCGGAGATAAAAGCAGGATAAGCAGATTATCAATTGTTTTTATTTTTTTAATTCTAATTTGTAATTTATTGGGAACTCAATCCCTTGCACAACCCGCCAATAACCTGTGTTCAGGAGCCGTTACTTTAACAGTAGGAGCTGCAGCCACAAGCGGAACTGTTTTAAATGCAACAGAAGATTTTTACGATGCGTACTGCGGTGCAAGCTGGGAAAAGGATGTATGGTATAAATTTACCACAGGAACTGCAGGCTCATATACTATTACAGAAAATCCGGTAACAGGGATGGATGGTGTTATTGAATTGCGTTCAGGTGCTTGTACAGGTACTTATATGGCATGTGGCGATGGAGCCTTAGCAACTGATGATGATATAATTACTTATGCTTTAGCTGCCAGTACTCAATATTATGTTAGAGTATATGATTACTCTGGTTCGCCGACCGCATACACATTCACTATTCAGGTTACCGCACCGGCAGGCGCTCCTGCAAACGACAATTGCGCAGGGGCGGTTACTTTAACTGTGAATGCAGCAGCTACCGGTGGAACTATTGTAGCAGCTACACAAACAATTGCAGCAAGTGCCACTTGCCCTGGAGACGGGTCAGTACAAGATGTCTGGTATAAATTTACAACACTTGCAGCAGGAGTGCACACTATTACTCTTGTCTCTGTATTTGATGGTGTTGTTGAATATCGTTCAGGCGCTTGTAATGGTACTTTTGTAGCTTGTGCGGATATAGCTGGTGCGGGCGGTACAGACGTTATCACTACAGCTAGCCTACCTACTGCTACAACATATTATGTCAGGATTTATGAATACTCCGGATCAGGAACATTTACTATTCAGGTAACCGGTCCTGCAGGAGGCACTCCTGCTATCACTCTTGCTAATAACGGCACACAGGTAACTGCAGCCAATGTGAACCAGGGCACAACAAATCATGTGCTGCATAAGTTTTCGTTAGCAGTGACAACTGCCAATGCAACGCTTACAGGACTGCAATGCGTTACTGCAGGCACATATCTTTCTGCCGATATCACTAATTTAAAGGTCAGATACTCTGCCGATGCCACACTTGACGGAGCTGATGCTACTCTGAGCACATATACAACACCCGGAATTGCAGGTACAAAAACATTTCCTTCATTCACATCCCAGGTAATAAATAGCGGAGCTACCGGGTACATATTTATTACGGCGGATATAGCTGCGGGAGCTACTGCCGGCAATACAATAAATGTAAATGCAGTTACCACGGCACATTTAACATTTTCGAGCGGGACAAAATCCGGTTCAACTACCGCAGGG
>JAZDMF010000004.1:0-6610 GCA_043801235.1 Bacteroidota bacterium
TTCCACATGCACGCTTCCCTGTGCAATACATGCAAGGACTCTGGCTGCAGCAGCTCTTGCCTGTGATACAGAATCAGGGATATCTTTCGGCCCCTGGCAGGTTCCCACAATATAAACTCCATCGGTAGTGGTGGCAACAGGATCGAGTTTAGGGTGCCTTTCAATATAGAATGAATTGCCGCACATGCTTATTCCCACTGCATGAGCAATTTCTTTTGCATTATCATGCGCTTCTACTCCCACCATTAATACTACCATATCTGCAGGAACAGCGATTGATTTGCCCGAAAGTTTTTCCTCCAGTTCAATTGTCATTTTACCGGCTGAATGCGGATCTGATTTTATAATTTTAGGTAACTCATTCTGCTGATCAAACATGAAAAATTTAATTTTTCTCCGGGAAGATAATGTATATAATTCTTCAGCATCTTTTCCGAACGCTCTCATGTCGGCATAAATATCAAAGATATGGGCTTTAGGAAGTCCGGAGCGTATCTGATTGGCGAATTTCAGAGCAGTCATACAGCAAGTACGGGAGCAGTATTCATGATAATTTTTGTTACGGCTTCCCACACAATGGATGATAGCAATATATTTTGGCTCGGCCATATCTTTTGTGAGAATATTGCCCTTATTCAGTATTTTTTCAAACTCAAGTGAAGTAACTACGTCTGGAAATTTTCCATATCCGTACTGTTCAATTCTGCCCGGATCGAAAGGTTTCAGGCCGGTAGCAACAATAACATTACCGAATTTCAATGGAGTTTCTTTACCATTTTTGCCAAAAACAGTTGTCTCAAAATTTCCTATATACCCGAATACCTGTTTTATTTCAGATTCAGAAAACAATTCGATATGGGAATGTTTTTTTACCCTTGAAATAAGGGGAAATAAAATCTGATTTGCACCGGATAAATAAGGGAAGGTGGAATCAACATCAGCAACAATGCCACCCAGTTTTTCGGTTTTTTCAACCAGAAAAACTTTTTTTCCTGCATCAGCAATTTCAAGCGCTGCAGTAATACCAGCTATGCCACCGCCAATAACTAAAGTAGCGGGGTCAATATCCACAGTTCTTTCATCCAGAGCTTCATGAAAATAGACACGATTTACAGCCGCGGCTATCAATGCTTTTGCTTTTTTTGTCGCTTCTGCCCTGTCGGTATGCACCCATGAATCCTGTTCACGGATATTTGCCATCTCAAAGAAGTATGGATTAAGTCCGGCTTTTGCCAGGGTCTTTCTAAACGTCAGTTCATGCATCCGTGGCGAACAGGCTGCAACAACAATACGGTTAAGGTTGTTTTCTTTAATATCTTTAATAATAAGATCCTGTCCCGGATCAGAGCACATATATTTGTAATCCTTTGAAACAACAACATTGGGCAGATTCCCAATTTCTTTGGAAACAGATTCAACATCCACCATAAGAGAAATGTTTGTGCCGCACCAGCAAACGTATACGCCTATTCTTGCTTCTTCCATTTTGATTATATTTATAGATTCAATGATTTCATGTGTGTAAAATTTTGTCTGTTCTGAAATTCAATGTGTTGAGGAAGGTGATTTTTTTGTTACCTGCCTGCCGGCAAGGCAGGCTCGCTCCCACAACCGCAACAATAGCTAGCTCGTGAATATCCATGCATAAGTCAATCTGAAATTGAAATCCTACTCGAATTTTATTCATCACGGTTGGTGCAAATTTTCGTTTGCATGGATATTTCATAAAATTATTTTTTCTTTTTTTGCAGCTTTTTTCAGGTTTGCGAAATAAATGGCTACTGGTCTGTATGCTAAATGCGACCATTTAGAAAATGGTACTTCTATCATCAGCATAGGTACCAGAACCATCAGGTGAATTAAGTATGTAACGTAGGTTGCTATAGGATGTCCATACACCCTGAAAAAATGAAGAAGGATACCTGATAATGTAGTTACAAATAATAAAATTAAAAAGGTCCAGTCGGTAAAATGTGAGTACTTCCCGTTCTCTTTATTTTTTTTGAACCTGTTTACCGAGAAATACACGACGCCTACAAAAAGTCCTATCGTTGAAATATAGCCAAGCAATCGTTGTGGATGCCATACCGGATGAACGGTATCGGTTTGAAACCATTCCAGAAAGCCAACAATCATAGTAAACAACATCACATAACTAAGCATTAAGAATAAATGGATAACCCAATAAGATTTTGAATCATCACATTTCTTAAGTTTTTTTTGCGTGAAAAAATTCCAGATAAGTGAAAATATTTCTGTTATATAGGCAGTGAACGGGATTTTTATGGATTTATCCTTCACGATAATTTTTAACCACATATTGAAGACATTCGAGATAAGCAAAAATGCCAGCAAGGCAGCCATCGCCCAGTCGCCGATATGAATTGTTTTCCATGACGCAAAAGAATTGATTAAAACACCTCCGTCATTTCCAATCCATGCTGAAGCATCGCCTGAAGGAAAAATAGTATAACGGGTATAAAGCAATAATACACCTATTGCTATAATTATAATAGCAGCTATTTCAAAAAATTTTGACGTGTATATTTTCCTTGCAATGCCGGTCCAGTCATAAAGAGAAGTTAAATATCTTCTAAGTGACATCATTAACTCGCCGGGGTTTGCATCGCGCGGGCAGGTTTTGCTGCAATCGCCGCAATAATAACATAACCAGGGTTCCACACTTGATACTAATTCATCTTTTAATCCAATCTGGAGTAACCGGATTTCTTTTCTTGGAAATAAACTTCCGTTTTCTGTCAACGGGCAAAGTGCTGTGCAATTGCCGCAGTGAAAACATTCATTCCAGTCGCCGGTGCCGTATTTTTTTAAATTGTCACATAAATTGGGATCTATCTTTTGTCTCATATCATTTTTCCTCCTGAATTTAAATTTGAATGCTTTTTGCATTTGCTTCAACTGTTTCTAAAGGAATATCTTTAATGCTTTTGTGAATTTTACCATTAATGATGCTCTGAATTACCCTTGATGCAGCGGCAGATGCCTGTGCAACGGTATCGGGAATATCTTTGGGCCCCTGGCATACTCCGGCAATTGAAATCCCGCCGGTGAATGTACTTACAGGGTCAATATTATAATTCGATTCGGAAAACCAGCCGTCATCATTAACGGAGATACCTAAAATTTTTCCCATTTCACCAGCATCATTCCTTGGTTCAAGTCCTACTGATAATACAACCATATCAACCTGCTGCTCTATTAATTTGTCATTTAATATATCTTCGCTGCGTAAAATCAGTTTTCCGTTTTTTTCTTCTATTTTTGCAGTACGTCCCCGGATAATATGGACACCTTCATTTTTAATTCTTTCATAAAATTCTTCGTATCCTTTGCCGAAAGCACGCATATCAATAAAGTATTCATAGACCTTTGCACCATGTAATTTTTCTTCAGCCAGGTGGGCTAATTTCAGGGAATACATACAACAGACACGTGAGCAATATTTATTATAATTTACGTCTCTGCTTCCCACACAATGAATAATAGCAACACATTCCGGTTCGCCACTTTCCATAGTGAAGACAGGGTTCCCTTTTTTGTTTTTTGTCCTGTATGTAATTTTTCCTTCGGTCGGACCGGAAGCATTAAGAAGCCTTTCAAATTCGAGTGAAGTAAGAACGTTGGGAAATTTTCCGTATCCGAATTGTTCAATCCGTTCAGCGTCGAATGTCTTGAAACCGGTTGCAACAATAATATTGCCGACAGTAATTTCAACTTCTTCATCTTTTTCATCAAGGTTAATGCAGAAATTAACAGGGCAAGCTTTAACACATACTCCGCATTTCCCATCCTTAACATACCGGCAATTTTCAGCATCGATCAGGTACTTATTCGGCACTGCCTGGGGGAAAGGGATATAAATTGCTTTTCTTAATGTTGTGTTAGCATCAAATTCGCTTGGTACAGATGACGGGCATTTCAATGTGCAGTTACCACAACCTATACAAGAGGCCAGATCAACACGCCTGGCTTTTTTCAAAATATTGACTTTATAATTACCAGGTTCTCCGGTTACTTTTTTTACCTCGCAATAAGTCATTAATTTAATATTAGAGTGCTGACCTACTTCAACCATTTTGGGAGTTAATATACATGCCGCGCAGTCGAGGGTAGGAAATGTCTTATCAAACATGGCCATGTGTCCGCCGATGGTAGCAGCCCGTTCAACCAGATAAACTTTGTTGTTGCTGTTCGCAATTTCGAGCGAAGCCTGGATTCCGGCAATTCCGCCTCCAATAACAAGTGTATCGGGATGTACAGGTAGACTTTCAGGAACAATGGCCATCTCGAAAGGTACGCCATATATGGCACAGGCTAACACAGCCTTTGCGTGTTCCGTATCGGCTTTTGATATAATACCGTAATCCCTGAAACTTGCCAGAATAATTTCTTTGGGATCCTTTCCTGCAATTATCATGGCTTTGGAGAAGAAATTTTTTATGATTCCGGGCATATCACCGGCAAGTACTATTCTTCCAACATGATTATCCTTGATTTTGCAGGCAAATGAAATGGGATCATGTAAGGAGAGTTTGCCGTATTCCCATATAACTGAAACTTCAGGGAACTTTTTTAAATATGACTTTAACTCAGAGGTGTCTACTGCATCTTTTTTTTCTTTGTTGATATTGAAAAAAAAGACTCCGATTGATGCTTTTTCCCCCATAATGATTTTTTTATAAATGGTTAAATTATTTTCATTGATATTTTAATATGCTCTTTTCAGACAAATACTTTCCAGCCTTTTGAAATCCAGAAATTCAATAGCGCATCCATGAACAGTAATTATTTCCCTTTTTTTGAATTTACTTAATGCCCTTATCACCGTCTCAGTCCGGAACCCGATAATTTCGGCAAGGCTCTTCCTTGAAATTTTTATTGTTTTTTTCCTGGAGTGTAATGAAGCAGAAAGTACAAGAAGGGTTTCGGCAAGCCTTTCTTCAACCGTTTTATCGGAGATTGAAATGATCCTGTTTTCTGCATTATTGAGCTGCTCGCATAATTTTACTACCAATTGACGGGAAAAACCAGGATTTTTTTTCATTAATTCTGACAAATCTGATATTGAAATAAAACATATAATGGAATCATCAAACACAGTTCCTGTGGTTGAATTTTGTTTGCCTTTGTTGAAAGTTACTGTTCCCAGCAAATCTCCTGATGTGGCAATTTTTATGATTCTTTCATTTCCTTCTTTATCTGATCTTGAGATTTTCACTATCCCGTCAATCAGCAAAAAAATTCCTTCCGGAAGGTCTCCTTCCTGAAACAAAATCGTGTCTTTTTTATAAAGTTTTTTATTTATTTCTATTAAACCCTGCCAGTTTTTATAGTAACCGGCAGTATTCCATGGAGTATGAACAGTTGTATTCATTAATATGATTAAATTTGCAATAAAAGTATTACCTCTGTAAGAAATCAGAAATAGAATAAATCCGTGATTTAGTAAAGGTTTTTTACGCAGAATAATGTGGTATTTTACGCAATTATTTTTTAGAATTTTGATTAATATTGAAAAAAGAATTATTTATTAAACAAAATTGTTATGAAGAAATTTAAAATTTTACTTGTTGATGATGACCCGGATATCATCAGGGCATTACAGGTTATGCTGGAAAATCAGCAATACATTGTTGTTACTGCCAGAAATAAAGCTGAAGGGATTCAGAGAGTTAATGAAGAAAATCCTGATCTGGCCATACTCGATGTAATGATGGATACCACTCAGGAAGGATTTGAAATGGCAAGGGAGTTAAAAAAAGATATAAAATACAAAAGTTTACCCATAATCCTGCTTACAAGCATCGACAGTAAAACCGGCGTTAACTTTAAATCTGCTGCCGGTGAAGATGATTTGATCCCTGTAAATGCATACATCGAAAAGTCGGCACCTCCTCATGAATTAATAGCAGAAATTAAAAGAATTCTCTCTTTAAAAGCAAAATAATTTTGGAGTTTGTTCCTCAGGATACCAGGCTGGTAAGCGGTGCCTACTGGCTTATTAAGCTAAGGTGGATTGCCATTGTTTGGGTAAGCACGGTTACATTTATTGCCAGTCATTTTTTTAACATTCCTGTTCAAAATGCCGAATTTTATTGTGTCTCTGCTGGTCTTGTAATTGAAAATATTTTATCGTTAATACTGTTACAATATTACAAGCAAAAAGACAATCAGAATAATCTTAATTTTATAAAAGGAATAATAAATTTCCAGATAATTTTCGATTTATTTGCATTAATCATTTTAATACATTATTCAGGTGGAATTGAGAACCCGATCTACATATTTTTTATTTTCCACATAGTTATTACCAGCTTATTTCTTTCAAAACTGAACAGTTACCTGATAACAACCTATGCGTTGATATTATTATGTGGTATGACATTCCTTGAATATTATGATTTAATCCCGCATTATGACCTGTGGTTGAAGCGGTTTGTCAGGAATAATTTATATAAGGATGTTTCTTACATTCTGGAATTACTTACAGTGTTTATTATTTCTTCCTATCTGCTTGCTTATATGGCAAATTATATTGTTTCCCTGTTAAGGCGTCAGCAAAAAGCTCTGCAGCAAGCCAATTCGCTAC
>JAZDMF010000009.1:0-2347 GCA_043801235.1 Bacteroidota bacterium
GGCAAGTGCATTTATTTTCATATTGGTAATACCAATATTCACATCATCCCATGCCGTACCACCATTTGCAGAACGATAAACCCCGCCGGCACTAGTGCCTGTATATATTACACCTGTATTACCAGCAGCAATTGATAATACCCCGGCGCAGCATAGGCCAACCTCTGACCAGGTCTGACCATTATCAGTACTGCGGAAAATGCCATCAGCAGTCTGACCTGCAAAAACATCGCCATTGGGCATCACAAGAAATGAAGAAACAATATTCCCTGTACCGTACATATTGTTTGATACCCACGTATTACCGCTATCATGCGAAACAAAAACAATCCTGTTCTTAACACCGGCAAATAATATACTGTCGTTTTTGCATGCCAGTGATTTAACAGCAGAATCGGAAAGTCCGATACCTGAAGAACTCCAGGATGTTCCAAAATTTTCGCTGTAAAAGATTCCATCACCATCAGAGGCTAAAAAAATTTTTCCGGTACATGCTGTATTGATTTTATTAACGGCATGGGTGCCCGGATATGTCACCAGTTGCTGCCAGAAACTTTGAGAAAAAACAGAAGTGAAAAAAAGCGAAAATATGATGATAAAAGTTTTTTTCATGATAAATTTCTTATTCAAACATTAGTGTAAGTATTTCTGCCAGGTCTTCATTGCTTAGCTTATGATGCATGCCTGTTACTTTGTTCATCATCATCACATCGAGCATGTGTTGTTGATTTTCCTTACCTATACCGATTTCTTCAAGCCTCACCGGGCATTCAATGTGCCTGAAAAATTCTTCTGTTTTAATTATTGTTTCCCTGGCGTTTTCAGTATTGAACAAAGCTTTTCCAAGCTCGTAAATTCTATTTGGTATGCGGTTTTTCATAATCTTCAGCCATGCGGGATAAACTATACTAAGTGAAGCTCCGTGAGGAATGTCGTAAAGCAGCGAAAGTACATGTCCGATATCATGTACACCCCAGTCGCCGCCGTTACGACCGGCAAGTGTAATGCCATTCAGTGCAAGGGTAGATGCATACAGAATTTTTTCGCGGAGTTCATAATTCTTCAGGTCTTTCAACAATGCAGGCCCGTATTCCATCGCTTCGTGAATGACTGAAAAAACAATTTTATCCGATAGCGAAGCATCGCCTTTTCCGAAATATGCTTCGAAGCAATGTGCTATTAGATCGGCAATTCCATAAGCAGTATAATTTTTCGGAACAGAAAAAGTAAACTGCGGGTCAAGGAAAGAATGCTTAGGATAACACAACGGATTGCCCCACCCAAGTTTTTGTTTTGTTTTATGGTTCTGCAATACTGCGTACGGATTCATTTCTGTACCGGTGGCAGCAAGGGTGAGAACAGCAAGCAGGGGGACTGCTTTTGAAGGTTTTTTCAACCCGCTGTAAAAATCCCATGCACTGTGCGAAACAGGAATAGTGATGGAAATAATTTTTGCACTGTCAATTACACTGCCGCCACCGACTGCAAGAACAACATCAACATTATAATTTCTCCCAAGCCTTGCCGCAAAATCAACATCTTCAACAACGGGATTCGATTTAATGCCGCTGTATTCACACAATTCGGCATTCATGCTTTTCAGCTCAGACATTACTTTTGCATAAATACCGTTTTCTTTAATTGAATTCTTTCCGTAAATAAGTAACACCTTATTACCGTATTTGCCAAGTGTTTTGGCAAGATCATTCAAAACATTCTGACCGAAATGAAGCTTGGTGGGGTTATATAAAATAAAATTCTCCATAGCATTCAAATAGAAAATGAAATCAGAAAAACATATAACATCATAGCTTTTCCCTGATCAGCTTATCTTTAAGTACTGCGTTCTGTATAAGTGTTAACGTGTCACTGTTAATTATAAAAGTAAATGTTTTTTGATAGTTGGCGGTATTATTATCATTGTCCGAATAAAGATAATCGGTGTAATATCCTTCCAGAATAAGTGTGTCATATTTTATTTTATAAGTGCCTTTGATGAATACTTTTCCTTCATAAGGAAAATATTCAATGCCGTTATTTGACTTGCGTGGTGGCCACCATTCGTGATTTTCAAGGCGGAAAGTATCTTTTTTGAAAATAATTTTTTCATACCATTGATGAGAAATCCCATTTGCTATATCCATGTCCCACTCCATCCGGTTGAACGCATAATCAACTTTCCATGTGCCTTCAAGTTCATTGGAATATTGAGAAACAGTTTTAATGCGATAATCTGAATTTCCGGAAGTCAGAAATATTGTAATGACAAATGAAAAAGCAGAAACAAAAAATATAACAGATGATTTCATAAAATTTTTATAAAAAGAAAAAACGCATTCAGTTAAAT
>JAZDMF010000040.1:0-11633 GCA_043801235.1 Bacteroidota bacterium
TAAATATTTTGACCTGTGAAATCTAATTTGTTACTTTGTGTTCTCATAAGTTTCAGTTTTTTTATTTGGTTAGTTTTTCGTAATTCAAACCTAATAATTATTTCTGAAACTTATTTTTTGCAAACATACGGCCTACCGGCAGGCAGGCGGCAGGCAGGCATTTGAGTTTCAGGTAAATGGTATAGAGGTATATGGTATAACCTGCTCTTTCTTATACCTTTATACCTTATGCCACTATACCTTTTTGTCTGTCAGCTGACGGATTTGGGGTAAAGCTGATTATAAGTTTTCAGAGATGCCTTATAGAAAAAAACTAATAATCCCACTTTCTGCTAAAGCTATTATAAAAGTTTACACCAAACTTTATTGTGAAATCTGCCTTGCTTAAATTATTGTCGGCTGTAACAGCAAATACCCCTATCCGGAACAATTGACGGCGTATGCGGAAAACGCGCTCAAGTCCGCCAAAAATCTCGGCATGTCTGAAACTGTTTTCCTGCATGAACAATCCTCCGCCTCCGGCTGCAAGTCCTATTTTCAGGCGGCTCATCAAAGGCACTTTATCGATGATGGCTCCTTCGAAATGATGTATGACATTGAATTGGAAAAAAGCAGATGAACTGCTGAGTGTAGGACTTAAAAGTTGCAATGTTCGTGCAGGACTGCTGAAAAATAGCTTATCGGAACCCCTGAAATACTTATATTCCAGTATCCGCAGATGGGTTTTGTTCACAAATGATCCGCCAAACAGCGACCATGAAAGCCTGCCCCATCGTGCCATTTTCAGTTCATGGCTTGCTCCGAGTTCAAGATAATCATAATTCACTTCGCTGTTCAGAAGCCCCTGCACTCCTTTACGCCAGCGGAACGAAATCTCAGGCCAACTGCTCCCGAGAAGAATCTTCCTGTTGTTCTTCATAACAAATTTCTGATGAAGCAAATATTTCAGTTCAAGCTGAAATTCCGATTTGATGTAGCGGGTAAAATCCAGAGGAGTGTTTATTGTGCCAAACAAATCGTCCGACCATTGATCTTGTTGCATGTCATTGATCGGAGTCTGATCTGAGAATGTATATGTCAGTTCACCAAAGAGTCCGTTTATTATCTCCATTCGCTGTGCAATGCTGAACATTTTTGTGCGCGCATAATTGCTTCTGCTGAACATTGAACTGATGGATGCATTATTATTAATCTGATCATAAAAATCTCCAAACCGGAAAAAAGTACGTACAAATTTTCGGGGAATATAAGTAAGACCGGCTCCTGCCTTATATCGCATATCATTGTTTGCAAAACCATAATTTAAAAGGCCTTCCGATTCAAATAAATAATCATTCTGAAACCGCTTAAAAAAATATCCGCCCAGGCTGTGCCTGTAACCGCCAATTCCCAACGGATTTATCTGGGCAATGAGCGGATTGACAAAATACATTGTTTGATTTTTCCGGTTCATATGACTGATGCCTTCATATAGAATGTTCCAGATATCGATACGGTTAGAAGAAGAATCCGTCTTGAAAATATAATCATTGCTGTTATAATAAGCCGATAAGCTGTCGGTGCTCTTGATGAATTTTTTTTCATTAAGGGTAAGATCAAAAGAACGGTTATCTTCCCACCATGCCGAATCTTTTTCTAACGCCAGAACCCTGTATTCCTTAACTTCAGAAGAAAATGTTTTTTGCGGAATGGTGTCATTCAGGATATAATTTGAATAAATAACATCAGTAATACCTGTGATGGTTCTTTTGCCGTCTTTTATTATGTAAGTAAAAGTACTTTGTTTCGGAACGCTGATTCCTGATATCATCTGATAGGATTGCTGCACCCTGAAACTTTTGCAAAAAAGCAACACATCGGGATTGATGCTTAAATCAACAGAATGAAGAGCCCATGTACTGTCTTCCACAACAAGAGATCCGCTGTAAAGCGCGTCGGCAGGGAAAAGTGGTTTAACTTTAATTTTAAAATACTTTTTGTTTTCGCTGTAAATTACGCCTTCGTAATCGTAAACATACGATAATGCAGAACCGGGAGCAATGGGCGACAGCAAGGGTTTAATGCAAATGGATGGCTGAGCGGTGCTTGCTTTGTAAAAATTAAAATCAGCGGTTACAGCATCATTTACCTGCACATAGGGGTTAGACGGCTGATAGTCGATGTTTTCTATTTCGATGCCTTCCGACATATCCATGCCTGCCATGAAATAAAACTGCCTTGGCCATTTTATATCGTATGTGTTTTCAGCAATTACCGATTCTTTGTATTTCGCAGGCCTGTTATAATATAATGTGGCGATAGTTTCATCAAGGTCCGAAATATATTGAACCATATATGTATCCTGGCTCTTGCTTTTTGCAGTGTCTTTGCTTTGCCTGCGTGCAGCCTTTTTCAGAGCATGCTTGTTTTTTCGTTTTTCTTCCTTATTGAGTTTTGATTCAAGGCTGTCTTTTATATTTTGTTCAACCGAATCTTTTATGTGCTTTGGTTCTATGTTTTCAAGAGAGATACGGCGGTAAATTTTACATTGAAAATTTTCCACGGAATCAAGATACCCTTTTCTCTTGTCCTTAACATTTTGCATAATTGATTTGCCAAGACTCCTTCTGTCTGCAGATATTACAGCTTCATTCAGCAGCAGGGCATTTATGCTAAGGGTTGTGTCAAATTTGAACAGTGTATTGCCATATACGTCAAGTTCTTTTTCAATTGTATTAAATCCCATCATTTTAAAAATGATGGTTTGTTTTCCGGGCTTGAGTGAAATCTGGTAGGATCCGTTTTTATCGGTAAGTACTCCCACATAACTGTTTTTAATGTAAATATTTGCCCCAGGGACAGGTGTTCCGTTTTCATCTGTCAGGACACCTTTAAGTGTTTGGCTGTAAAGAAAAAATGATTGAAGAAAAGATAATATGATAAATAAAAATTTCAACATATTCAAATTAACGCAGAAAAAAATGATTTAGTTCAACCAAATAACAAATTACCTGTCAGACATGGAAAACGGCAATTAATATTATTTAGTTAATTTATTGGAATTTTTTAAAGCGCAGCAAAAACTTAAAAAAACACTGTACTATTTCTTTTTTTACGCAATTTTTTGTTGTCAGAAGGAATTAATGAATCCTGTATTGTGGTATCTTCTTTCATTTTCACCCGGATGAAAATCGGCTGATGATCGGAAAATTCAAAATCATCTGAAAGTGTTTTGTTTTCTATTACATCAAGATTGGGTGAAAGTGCAAAGTAATCAATGATGGTAGTTTTTGTTATGCCTTTCAGGTAAGGTTCGTTCACATTGCGGTTTGTAGGAAGCGAAGGATCATAAACCCATTGCCAGCCTTCCGGAAGAAACGCAGTGTCAATTGCGGGGACAATGGCACAAGAACTGTTTTTATCTGTAAATTTTGTTCCGTCAAACAGAGGAGGATTGCGATTCCAGTCGCCGGCGGCTATTACATAATTTCCTTTTGCATATTCATCAAGCATTATTGACTTAAGTATATACCCTTCCACTTCGCGCAACTCTGCAGCGTCATCGAAAGCAGAATTATGCGTATTCAGCACAACAAGATATTTGCCACCGGGGATTTTGAATTTCGTATAAATTAAACAGCGATCAAGCATCATCACATTCATCGGCCATGAATAGTTTGCATAATATGGATAACGGAATGCTTCCTGTGGTCTTATTTTGGAAAGAGTGATCATTCCTGATATCACACTACCCATAGGATTAAACACAGGCAATGGCACAAAACGCACATCATAATTTTTTGCAAAAACAAATGAATACAAAGGCATGAATTGTTTTATTAACAAAGCTTCATTTGTGTAATAAGTTCTTTTTGCATTGGTGTCAACTTCCTGCAATATGATAATATCAACAGTATCAAGAGCTGAGAGTTTGTTTAAAACACCGTTAAGATATTTCTGAAAATTATCTTTTGAAGGCCTCACGTTTCTTCCTCCGTCGTAAAAGAAATCCATTTCCTTGCCAAGGCTGCAATAGCCAATGTTCCAACTTAAAAGCGTAAAAACACTGTCGTTGGAGTGATCAAAACAACCCGTGCCTTCAACTTCAAGCATTTCTTTACTTTTGGGCTGATAATCCGTTGATGTATCATAAATGATAATCCCTCCGAAGTATAATACTACCGCAAGGATTAAAAAAAGGATGATCTTAAAAATAGTTTTTATGATTTTTTTAATTTTCATTATCAGGCAATTGTATGTGTTCTCAAAAATTAATTATACGTAAAAACATAACAAATGGTTTATCAGATACCCGTTAAGTTCAATTTTTTTCTAATTTTACAACCTTCTGAATTAGCGGACGGAAAAATAATTTTAAAATGCCATTTTTAGGATCCATTATAAAAAGTGCCATTGAACTAAGGAGCCGTCTGCCTCTTGACTCGCTTAAACCCAAGCCGTATATAGCACAAAAACGCACTTTAAAAAAATTATTAAAAAAAGCCAGCATAACTGCTTTTGGCGAGCATTACAATTTTTCAGAAATTCTGAAGGGAAAAAATCTTATTTCGGCCTTTCAGCAGAAAATACCGGTAAGCGATTACAACCTTATTTTCAGAAAATGGTGGTATCGCTCTCTGAATGGCGAACCCTTTGTGTGCTGGCCCGGAAGGATAAAATATTTTGCACTGAGCTCAGGCACATCTGAAGCGTCAAGCAAATATATTCCCATTACTAGCGATATGCTGAAAGCCATAAAAAAGACAAGTATCCGCCAGATATTTTCCCTTGCCTGTTATGATTTTCCAAACGATTTTTTCGAGAAAGGCATACTTATGCTTGGGGGAAGCACCCATCTGCAGTACAACGGAACATATTATGAAGGCGACCTGTCGGGCATTACCGCAGGAAATATTCCTTTCTGGTTTCAGCATTTTTATAAGCCCGGCAAAAGAATTTCAAAAGAAAGAAACTGGCCTACCAAGCTGGAAGAACTGGTTAAAAATGCTCCCGTCTGGGATATCGGAATTATCTGCGGCGTACCGGCATGGATACAAATACTTCTTGAAAAAATTATTAAAACCTATAATCTTAAGCATATTCATGAAATATGGCCGAATTTTTCAATATATGTTCATGGTGGTGTTTCATTTGCCCCTTATGCCAAAGGATTTGAGAAACTACTTGGAAAACCTATTACCTATATTGAAACCTACCTGGCTTCCGAGGATTTTATAGCATACCAGACCAGACCGAACACAAGTTCAATGGAACTTGTTCTTGACAACGGATTGTTTTTTGAGTTTGTTCCGTTCAATGATGATAATTTCGACCGTGAAAACAATATTATACATTCGGCACATGCCATAACAATAAAAGATGTTGAAGAAGGAAGGGAATATGCTCTGTTGCTGTCATCCTGTGCCGGAGCATGGCGTTACCTTATTGGCGACACCATAAAATTTACTTCAAAAGAGCGGAGCGAAATTGTAATAACCGGCAGAACCAAACATTTTCTGAGCCTTTGCGGGGAACATCTTTCTCAGGAAAACATGAACAGGGCCATACAGATGCTGGAAGATGAATTTAATATTGAAGTGCGGGAATTTACCGTTGCCGGGATAAAATATGAAAACATGTTTGCCCACAAATGGTATATAGGTACCGATAACCAAATAGATCCGGATCTCGTAAAAACCAAAATAGATGAGTATCTTAAAATTTTAAACGATGATTATCGCGTTGAAAGAATTGCTGCCATCAAAGAAGTTTTGGTTGAAATAATTCCTGCTGAAATTTTTTACAAATGGATGAAGCTTAAAGGGAAAGAAGGCGCTCAGAATAAGTTTCCACGGGTGCTCAAAAATGAAAAGCTTACCGACTGGGAAACGTTCCTTTCGGAAAACAGAAAAATGCAGATATAACATGATTCGTGTTTTTGTTGAAGGATTTTTATGGGGATTGATCATTTCTATTTCTTTTGGGCCTGCTTTTTTTACAATTATTCAAACAGGTATTGACAGGGGTTTTAAGCCAGCCATTTACATGGCTCTTGGAATTCTTGTATGCGATTTTTTCCTGATACTTTTATGCTTTCTCGGGCTTTCCTCAATTTATGAATCAGACCAGAATAAATTATATATCGGCTTTATCGGAGGAATCATTTTAATTATTTATGGTACTTACACCTTTATGAAAAAACCGGACATTCTGAAAAGGAGAAGTCCTAAATATAAAACCCCGGAAAAAAATCAGAAACATATCAAATATGTGGCAAAAGGTTTTTTCCTTAACATAGCCAATCCTTTCATATTATTTACCTGGTTGACCGCAATGTTATGGGTAAAAGCACAATCAGAACCGGGAAAATTAATAAATTATTCCATCATCTTTTTTTCAGGAGCACTGATGACGATATTCGGAATTGATGTTCTGAAAAGTTTTGTGGGAAATAAAATTAAAAAGTACCTTAGACCAAGAATCCAATTACGTATTCATCAAGTTGTTGGTGTTTTGCTGGTTGCATCCGGAATCATTTTAATGGTCCGCGTTACAAGATCGTTCTGAAATTTTTTCATGCAGGCAATCTCAGTAGTAATAATAACTTATAATGAAGAGCTCAATATTGAGCGCTGCATTAATTCTGTGAAAGAAATTGCAGATGACATTGTTGTTGTTGATTCTTTTTCCACCGATAGAACATGCAGCATTGCTGTTTCAAAAGGTGCGCGCCTGGTGCAGCATGAATTTGCCGGGCATATAGAACAAAAGAACTGGGCGGTAACGCAGGCAAAATATCCTTTTATTCTTTCGCTCGATGCGGATGAAGCATTATCGGAGGAATTGAAAAAATCAATTCTCGAAGTAAAGAAAAACAGAACGGCTGATGGCTATACCATAAACCGGCGGACAAATTATTGCGGCAAATGGGTAAGGCACTGCGGGTGGTATCCTGACAAAAAGCTGCGTTTGTGGGACAGTACTAAAGGCAGGTGGAACGGAATAAATCCGCACGACAGATTCGAAATGGAAAAAGGCTCTACAGTTGTTCATCTGAAAGGCGACATATTGCATTATTCGTATTACACCCTGTCCGATCATATCAACCAGATGAACAAATTTTCCGAAATTTCTGCCCGGGAATGTTACAAACTTGGAAAGAAAAGTAACATCATGAAAATTCTTTTCAGCCCGTTGATTAAATTCATGAAGGATTATATTTTAAATCTCGGGATACTGGATGGTTATACCGGGTTTGTTATAAGCCGTGTTTCGGCACACGCTTCTTTTTTAAAATACATGAAACTCCTTCAACTGTATAAAACAAAAAAATAGAAGGAATTATTCTGCGTTTCTCACAGCCCTGAATCCGTAATGGTTAAAGCGTGAATTGTCGCCAAGTCCTGCATACTGCCGGTCTGAAATGCGGCAGTAAGTTCCTGCATAAAAATAGCTTCCGCCCCTGAACCCGCCGCCAATGCCCCATACATTCGGCCAATCGGTGTTGGTGGAATTTCCCGAAACATCAAGAGTTCCGTCACCCAAAGTTCCTGTAAACGTTACGCCCGTGCTGTTGCTGACAGTAACACAGCGTTCAAAAAGATTTCCGCTCATATCGGCTATGCCATAAAACGATTCGCCGTTTTGTTCTTTTGTGCCGTTTTTTCTGAAGAATAATCCTGATCTTACGGGCCCCGGAATTTTTGCGGGATTATCATATATGCAATTGGCTTCAGCGGAAGAAGCGCACTCCGAAATGGCTCCTGCGTTCAGCAAACTTTCTGCGGCAAGAATTTTTGTCGTGCCCCATGCATATTCATCGGCAACTGGATTTTGCGAACCCCTGCATGCTTTTTCATATTCAAATTCTGTCATAGGCCTGAGCCCTGCCCAGTCAGCAAATGCAGCGCCATCGGCCCAGCCCAGAAAATTGCATGAAATATACTGGCCGTCGTTGTTTTCATCGGGTTTTCCGTTAGCGTTCAGGTCGCAGTAAAATGTTACAGGATCAGCAACAGGTATAACGGAATCGCAACGTATGCCGTTTCGAACAGATGCCGTTTTATTATTGCACATTACAAAATAATTATTTATTTTTATTTGAGAAACATCGGCAATAACGCGGGCAATCTGCTGCCGGCGTGTCAGCGTATTTAAAAATTCAGCATATTGTTCCTGGGTAATCTCGTATTTCATGCACCAGAATGCATTGTATCCTTTGGGAAAGCCTGCAGGTATTGTTGTCTGAAACATTTCAGCATAAAAGTGTTTTGAATAAAAAAGATTTCCTTCTTTTTGTCCTACAGTAACGAGTTCTTCCGATACTATGTTATAGGGAACAGTTGTGTTAGGGTATGTATAAAAAGTACAGGCCTCGGTTCCTCCTGAACCCAGCTTAAATGCTCCTTTGGGAACATATACCATTTCAATGGCAAAAACTTTTACTATAATATCGTCAATTTTTTTCACTCCGTTCTGTTCATAATTCCATTTCATTTTAACCCCGTCCCAGTTAATGTTTCCGCTGCCATAGTTTTTGCGGAAGGCAAAAACACCCGGTCCCTTTTTATTGGTAGTGCCTTCTGAAAAAGCAGGAACAACGCCATTATCGGAGGCAATGCTGTAATCGGAAACGGATGTGCTCAGAAAAACATGTGTCCATTCCTTTGAATCTTTTTCCCTGAATTTTACAAAAATCCATACCCCATCGTAGTTAGCAGCGCCACCTGACTGCCGCCAGGAGTTTTCCCAGCTTATGTCAAAAGAAATAATGGCTGTTTTGCCGGCAGTGTCAATACCTGAAAGGGTTGCCGCTTTATCAATTTTTAGGTTGCCCGCCATTGTGGAAACACATACGGAAACAAACAAACCCAGAAAAATAAAACTTTTTGTTTTCATTGGCAAGAACTTAAAGAATATAATGATTAAACCTTTTATACTGATGCAAAATAACAAAAAATTTGAACTCGGACCGATGTCGTATTTTCGCAAAAAATATGTATCTTTGTTTTTAAACGAAAAAGCAGGATAAATGCCCTATAAACGAATTCTGATAAGCCGGACAGATGGCATAGGCGATGTAATACTTGCCCTTCCTGTTGCCGGGGTTTTGAAAAAACTTTATCCTCATGCACAGGTTCTGTTTCTTGGAAGAAATTATACCAAACCCGTTATTGATGCCTGTGTTCATGTGGATGAATTCTTTGCATGGGATGATATTGAAAAACATTCCAACGAGGCCCTTCGGATACATGCATTAAAAAAGATAAAAGCAGATGTCATTATTCATGTTTTCCCCCGAAAAATCATAGCCGACCTCGCAAAAAAAGCGCAAATACCATTGCGGGTAGGAACTTCAAGCAGGTTTTACCACTGGTTAAGCTGCAACCGTATAATTAAATTGTCGCGTAAAAGTTCCCCGCACCACGAGGCACAACTTAATCTGAAACTTTTATACAGCCTTGGTACTAAAAAGCGTTATGAGAAAGAAGAAATACCTCGTTTTTACGGATTGAAACGCATTGAAAAACTGAATCCCGAACATAAAAATTTGCTCGACAGGAAAAAGTTCAATCTCATCATTCATCCGAAATCAAAAGGAAGTGCCAGAGAATGGGGCATGAAAAATTTTTCGGAACTGATAAAAATAATCCCTGAAGAAAAGATTAAAATTTTTATTTCGGGAACCGAAGAAGAACTTCACCAGGTAAACCCTTATATTGTTGATCCTTTTCAAAGGGTAACAGCCCTGCCCGGAAACATGCCTCTCGGACAGCTCATCAGTTTTATTGCCGCTTCCGATGGCGTTCTTGCAGCAAGCACAGGTCCATTGCATATAGCTGCTGCTCTTGGAAAATTCGCAGTGGGACTGTATGCTCCCATGAGGCCGATACACCCGGGGCGCTGGGCTCCGCTGGGATTACATGCATCTTTTCTGGTAAAGGATAAAACATGCAATAAATGCAGAAAAACAAAACGCTGCGAATGCATTGAAAGCATTACGCCCGAAACAGTAAAACAAAAACTATTACATATTGCTGAAATCTGAAATGAAAAATTTTTTATTATTATTTGCAGGATCTCTATTATGTGTTACGCTGAATGCACAGAGTTTCAGCGGGGGAATTTTGGCTGGCTTTTCAGCAAGCCAATACGACGGCGACACATACAGCGGATTCCATCGCGCGGGTTTTATTGCCGGAGTGTTTGTTGGACATGCCCTTTCTGAAAAATTCTCATGGAACATGGAAATGAAATATATCCAGAAGGGAAGTTATCAAAGGTTTGAACCTGATTATGGGTTTCCTGAATATGATTTAAGGCTGAATTATGTTGAAATACCATTTATGATAAAATATGATTTTAAATACAAACTTTCTTTTGAAGCCGGTTTGGGCGCAGGTTATCTGGCAGGCTCTCATGAGCTTGTAAACGATGTGGATGCTGATCCGAACGGTGACAGACCTTTTCATAAATTTGAAATAAGCTATCAGTTAGGAGGGTATTATCAAATAACGAAACGGCTTTCTGTAAACCTGAGATATTCATATTCTTTACTTCCTGCCCGTCCTCATGCCAGCGGCGCAACACACGGCTTCAATTTGGGTGAATACAATAACCTGATTTCTTTTTCACTGAAATACCAGCTGAGCAAATTAAAAAGTGCTGATGAATAATAACAAAATAATAATCGCTGTAACAGGCGCCAGCGGGGCTGTGTATGCAAAACTTCTTTTTAAAAAACTGTATGAATTAAAATTTTCTCCCGATAATTGTGCCCTGATATTTTCTCAGAATGCCTGCAGCGTATGGCGTTATGAATTACCTGAGGATAATATAGAAGACATTCCTTACCCTATTTTTCAGCCAGATGATTTTTTTGCACCCGTAGCTTCCGGTTCTGCTGGATATGATACCATGATTATTTGCCCATGTACCATGGGAACACTAGGACGGATTGCATCAGGTGTGTCAAATGATTTGATAACACGCGCGGCCGATGTTATTCTGAAGGAAAGAAAAAAACTTATATTGGTAACACGCGAAATGCCGCTGAACCTGATTCATATCAACAATATGAAAACGGTTACAGAAGCGGGAGGGATCATTTGTCCTGCTTCTCCGTCGTTTTACAGCAAGGCCACCGATACCGAAGAAATTCTAACAACAGTCATCGGAAAAATATTATCGCTTGCAGATATTGATTTTACTGGATTCCGATGGGGAGAAAATCCTGAATAAGAAAAAAATATCACTCATAAGCGAAAAACCATTTTACCTGTTTGACTTTTCCGTTTTCAGTAATAAAATACAGGAAATCGTGCCAGTGCCTCCACCAGTAGATCATAATTTTTTCGTTACCGGAATTGAAATTTCCGTATTGTTTAGGGACATCAATTGCATCAGGAACACCCATGATGTTGACAACACAACAACTATCGCTGACTGTTTTACCAAGTTTTTCAGATAATGCCTGCATTAGTTTCTGAAAATCGCTTCCGAAGTTTTCACAACATTTATCCGCATCTTTCTTCATTCTCTGAAATTCTTTTCCCAGTTTTCGGGATGAATAATTTTCAAAATTCCTGCCTGCCGACAGGCAAGGCTTTTTCAGGCGGCTCTTGCAGCAATCATTCTGCAATGCTTCCTTTTGC
>JAZDMF010000059.1:0-2376 GCA_043801235.1 Bacteroidota bacterium
TTTTCAGCCTTGTTTTCTAGATACTTTTTATTCAATTTTGCCCGGATTTCTTCTTTTTTCTTTGTCAATTCCAGTACGTCAACCGAATCAATTTTTTCGACCGGGATGATTTCACCGAAATTTTTAAGGTCACGATTAATCAACGTGAACTCAGTTTTTAAATCTGCTATTTTTTTATCAAATTGTCCGGTATCAATACCAAGCAAAATAGCCTGTTCTTTGCCCGTGTGCGAACAAAAATTCTTTTCTGACAGGAAGGCAACTGAAAGCAGATCGTTCAGCCATGTTGCGGATAATTGGCATTCCGGCGGGGCTGTGAATGTGATTTGATTTTGTGCCGTTGAAATGTGATTATGCACGATTATCTCGTGTCCTTCATCGGTCACAAGTATAACCTCAACATCTGATGTTGCGCGGGCAGAACCGATAAATTTTGACCGCTCGCCTATCAACTGGCCGTTTTTATCTTTTTCGGAAATTCCTTTTATTGCAGTCCACAGGATTGTTATGCCAGCGCCTGTCTTTCCTGCGCCCGTGCAACCGACAAGTCGAGTAATTTTACCATCAAACTCGATTTCAAAATTTCTGAATGTTTTCCCCGATTCAGAGCCGAAATTATCGGCTTTTACTTTTTTTAGTTTCATAATTTAATTTTTTTAGATTAAAGATTTTCCATTTGGTTTTACTTTAGTATCTACTCGGTTTTTTGCATACCGTAAGGCTTCTTTAATTTGCTTATCACCTGAAGTGCCATATTTGGCAACCATTTGATTGTATAATTCCCGGTCGTTACAGTCGCCGATTTCTGTCAGAGTATCCAGTATCTTGTTTTCGGACACAGTATTTTCTGCCGGAACAGGTTGTTTTTCTGCAAACGCACCCACTTTCTTTTTGATTGCTTCTACAATTACCGGAGAATTTTTGAGGTGTTCAAAAGGCTTTAAAATGGTCTCTAATTCGATTTGTGTTTTTGCTGAGTTGATTCCGGCAAGACAGATTTCAATTTCGGAAAGCTCAGCAGATTTATTTATGTTTTGATTTTTGGGC
Source organism: Bacteroidota bacterium (assembly GCA_043801235.1). Classification (GTDB taxonomy): domain Bacteria; phylum Bacteroidota; class Bacteroidia; order Bacteroidales; family CG2-30-32-10; genus DAOQAK01. The sequence continues at coordinate 1,048 of JAZDMF010000059.1, forward strand.
CGGAATGTTTCATCAATTGTGGTTGTTCCCTCCTTAATAGCATTCAATAGGCCGCGAATGTAAAAGATATCATCCTTATCAATTTCAACAATGCTCTTTTTACCAATATGTAAAAGCAATTCGGCTTCTGAAACACCACGTTTTTTAAATGTTTCAATTGCATTTTGCCTGGATGTTTCCATGTCAAGAGCTTTCCCCATTGATACCTCTTTAACCTGTTCAACTATCTTTTTTGTTATTGCCTTCGGAACTACTTTTAAAACTGCATTTCTGAAAGCAATAGCACTGGCAGCATTACCAGTAACAACCTGCATGTCATCGGAAAATGAATTTCCATTTTTATAGGTTATCCGGCGTTTTACCTCAACAGAAACGGCAACATTCGTTTCAAGGTCATGACACACACCCTGAGCGGTTAATACCCTCCCGTCATTTCCGATTATTCGCGTTTGAATGCGAAGATTACCCCATGAACTGGCAATGATTTCAGCAAATCTAACGCTTAACCCTTCGATAATTTTTTGTTCACCTTCGCCGCCTGCCCTGCGTAGGCAATAAAAACAATCTTCCGCTGTATCCGTGTCCATTGTTGCCAATGTTGAGATACTGTTTAAAACTGCCGGCAGATTGCGAGGATATTGTTTTGCCGTCGCTATCTGAATGTCAATTTCGGAACGGTTGATACTTTCAAGCATTGTAGCCTGACTTACTAATTGAGTTGTTTCCATAGCTTTAATTTTTAGTTTATGTAAAATTACTATTTTGATTCTATCTATTTATGCTATATAATATATTTTTATATGTTATAGGTGCATACATTGTGTTTATTCTGCTATTTAGGCCGGATATACTCTATTAATAGTGGTTACTCAGTAGTTAGCAGCAAGCGGGTTCTACTCTTGGATAATATTCGTGCTTCTTAACCGTATGCGTGTAGATAGTATGTTCGTTTGCATAGTCGCCACTCCAGTATAGGTGTTTCTTGCATCCACATAGCTTACATTTCCACGCATACTCCTTTTTGCCTGTTGTTGCTGTTACTTCCCATTGATGTTCCCGCCTGCTGCTAACAACTCGGTTTAATGCAAGCGGGGTTTCTGGTTCTTTTGGAGTTTCGTTTTCTTTATTCATTTCAGTTGTTATTTGAAGTTTTGTATTCTTAATCCCGCCTGACATAAACCGAGCGGGCGTTATAAGCAAAATTTAAAAAACTTTTCTGCCTACGCACTTTTGTTCTCCTTATCTTGTTTTCGTTTCTCCAAAAATTCTTTTTCAACTTCTTTGTAATCATTGTGGTCTTTCGGTGTCATTAGCCATCGGTTTTCCCAA
>JAZDMF010000069.1:0-15242 GCA_043801235.1 Bacteroidota bacterium
AACTTAGGACGCATTTATAAAACCACCGATTATGGTGCAACCTGGGCGGTTACTGCAGCCAATCCTTTTACATCTGTACCTTCCAGCGGAGTAGTTTATGCTTCCAGCGAAAATTATATTATTGCCGGAAGTTATAACTCAACTTCACAAGCATGGGAATGGCAATACACCACTGATGGCGGAGCTACGTGGGCAGTTTTTGCAGCAGTATCGGGAGCTTTTTATGAATACCAGATGTGCTATGTTCCCGGTACTGTTAATACTTTTGTGGCCACTTCACCTTTTTCAACATCAGTGATGGGTGTTGGTTACAGCTATGACGGAGGATTGAACTGGACCGATTACCTTGATGCCACCTATCTGCAACCGACGGGTTCAAATATTCAGTGCCTCGGTGTTGGGTTTTATAACCTGAATATCGGCTGGGTTGGTAATTACGATCAGGGCGCAACCATAAACTCCATCCTGAAATACAATAACCCAAATGGCGGAGCGGGCGTGCAATCATACAGCATGGACGGGAACGACCTGAACATTTATCCGAATCCTTCAGGCGGGGAGGTTTTCTTTTCAGTGAACGGACCAAATAAAGAAGATATGATACTGCAGGTTTTTGATGTAGCCGGTAATGCCGTTTTTGAAAGAACATTAAATGTATACAGCAGTTCGGTTTGCTCCTACGACTTTTCATCATTGTCCAAAGGAATTTATATCACAAAAATATCAGGACAGGGAACGAACATAATACATAAACTGGCCATTCAATAAATTTATATAAGGCATAAAATAAAATAAAGAAAAGAAGAGGTAAGCAATTACCTCTTTTTTTTTATTTTTGCATGATATTAATTAAAAACCCAAATCATCATGAAAAAAAATTTACTTTTTATTATCGCCCTACTCATTAGTTTAGGGCTGAATGCACAGACTACCATTTTTTCTGAAAATTTCGATGGTCTGACAGCCGATCAGTATGTTTCCGATCAACAGCCTCTGTTATGGCCATGGACGGGAGCTGTTGCCGAAAAAGCTTATGTGAGAAATACACAATCGCACAGCACAAGCAATTCAATGGAAATCGTCAACGATAATGACATGCTTTATGATTTTGGCGGAAAAACCAGCGGTATATACTATGTGAGCTTCTGGATGTATGTTGATACCGGTGCTTATTTCAATATAGAACACGCATTCGGTTCATCGTGGGCTTTCTCTTTCTATTTCAAACCCGGAGGAACATGCGACCTTATTGAAGGTGGTACTACACACACTTTTAATTACGTACTTAATACATGGTTGCAAATAGAATTATACTTTAACCTGGAAGTAGATTCGGCTACGGCTACGGTTGATGGAACCGATATAGCAACTTGGTTATTTTCGAATGAGGAAACTGCTGCTGGTGGCGTAAATCAACTGGATGTAATTGATTTCTACGGATTACACGATGTCGCTACTGGTGTTCCGTTGTCTGTTTATTATGTGGACGATTTTGAGTTTGTTGAAATCCAGAGCGGTCTTCTTCCTCCGACTATTGACATTGACGCCACTCCAATTGTAAACTATGACCTGACAGACGAAATTATTCCCTTCAGTAATACAGGTGAAACAGTAATGAATTTTTCCGCATATCCTACATTTATCGATCCTTCACTTACTTCCAATCTTTCAAACGACACTATGATGTATGATGGCGGCAGCTTGAGTGCTATAGGTTGGGCTAACGAATTTGAGGTGTTCGCTGCAACCCGCTTCCTTCCTGATACGGCCCGCGCTCACCTCGGCCAGAACATTGTTTCTGCAAACATCTTTATTTACGATGCCCCTGTAGGTGATACCATCAGGGTTTATGTTTGGGAAAAAGGCGAATATGCTGTTCCCGGAACAACCACAATTCTTGCTGAAAAAGCGTATACAGCAATTGCTCAAATGGACAATACTGTTGTTTTTGATACACCTGTTCCTATCAATGGCGACGAAATATGGATAGGATATAAATTCACCACACCCGCAGGCTTATACACATTAGGCACGGACGATATGGCTACAGTTCCCCATACTTCTTATGTTAAAACAGGTCCCGTGTGGAGTGAATTCACAGGAATAGGCGGTAACATGATAGGAAATTTCTGCATACGCGCCAATGTTGAAGGTTTGGGATGGCCGGTTTGGCTTAATGTTGCTCCTTCTGGTGGTACAGTTGCTGCTGCAGGCAACCAAGATCTTACATTATCATTCGACACCACAGAGCTTACTTCCGGCACTTACGAAGCGGATGTTATAGTTGGCTGCAATGACCCGGCAAACGAATGGACGGAAATACATGTCACTCTGGACTTTTATTTGGGTATCGACGATTACCCGTCAGTTGGTATTTTGACCTATCCCAATCCTACATCAGATTTCTTCAATATTGTATCTGATATCCTGATAGACAAAGTTACTGTTTACACAATGGAAGGCAAAACAGTAAAAAGCATAGATCCCCGCTCTGCATCAGTTTCTATTAATATTGATGACCTAACAGCCGGCACATACATTTTTGAAATTACAGCCGGTAATCAGATCATGAAAAAGAATGTTATTATTAAATAAAACCTGAATATAATATAGTGTTATGTTAAATGTAAATTGGTAATAAAATAATTTCGAATATCCAACATCCAATATTGAATGATGAAGTAAGACTTGGTTATTGGAAATTCGGTATTCCTGCCAGCCGGCAGGCTTGGCATTATTGGATATTGAAATGCGTCATTTTATACTTAACTTGACAATAGATTAAAAGAGGGGCCTTGCGCCCCTTTTTTATTTGTAAACTAAAAGTTTAGATTTTTGAAAATATTTTTATCTTTGGAAAACATTTCATACGCTAAAACGGTTTAGTAAATAAAGTATTAACTTTGTAAATAAATTTTATGAGCACAAAAAAAATATCCTTAAGCGACATTGCAATTAGCCTGGGTGTTTCCAAAACCCTGGTGTCGATGGTTCTGAACAACAGGGCAAATGAAAAAGGTATCAGCAAAGAAACACAGAAACGGGTTTGGGAAAAAATAAAAGAAATGAACTACAAGCCCAATATGATGGCACGCGGCTTAAGGCTTGGCCGTTCAAACATCATAGGGCTTATTGTTTCCGATATCGCAAATCCTTTTTATGCACGAATTGCGCGCTATGTTGAAAATTACCTGGAGCCAAATGGTTACAATATTATGATATGCAGCACTGATGAGGATATTGAAAAAGAAATACGTCTCACGCGTATGCTTAAGGACAGGCAGATTGACGGATTGATTATATCTTCATCGCAGAAGAACAGCAGGGAGTTTAAAGCAATGATGGATGAAAAATATCCTTTTGTGCTTATTGACCGTATTATGTCCGATTTGAAAACCAACAGTGTGGCAGTTGATAATTTCCGCGGAGCATACGATGCCATTTCTCACCTGATAAAACAAGGTTATAAAAACATTGCCGCTTTTGCTGTTTCGCCTGTTCATGTGTCAACCATCAACGATCGTATTGAAGGTTATCTGCGTTGTGTAAAAGATAACGGACTGACTTACGGAAAAAAACTTTTAGTTGAAATTCCGTTTACCGATGTGAAAAATTCAGTGAAATACCAGCTTTCAAACGTACTCTATGGCAAAGAAAAAGTGGAAGCAATTTTTGCAGTAAATAATAATATTGCCATCACCTGTCTTGAAATGTTAAACGAAATGAAAGTGCGTATTCCCGAAGATATAGGTTTTGTATGCTTCGACGACCTTGAAGTTTTCAAGTTCAGCCGTCCTTCAATCACTGCAGTTTCACAGCCCATTGAAGAAATATGCAGAAATGCTGTTGACATTTTGCTTGAAGAAATAAAAAATAAAGATAAAATTACCGAAAAACGTCAGGTTAAACTTCCCACATCACTTGTGATCAGGCGGTCTACAGTCAATTAAAATTAATTTATGGGTCAGGAAAAGAAAGATGTAAATTATACTTCGGCACTTTTTGTTCTGACCCTTCTTTTTTTCATGTGGGGGTTTATCACCTGCATGAACGACATATTAATCCCATACTTACGAAAACTGTTCGATCTTCAGCGCTGGCAATCCATGCTGGTGCAGTTCACTTTTTTTACAGCATACTTTGTGGGTTCACTGATTTATTTTTTAATATCGGCACGCAGCGGCGATCCCATTGCAAAAAAAGGATATAAGAACGGAATTCTCTTGGGCTTATTTATTTCAGCAGGAGCGTGTCTGTTGATTTTTCCGGCAGCCGCTTGTCAAAGTTTTGCATTATTCTTAATAGCCCTTTTTATTCTTGGCCTTGGATTCACTTTACTGCAGATAGCCGCTAATCCTTATGTTGCGTTACTAGGAAAACCGGAAACAGCATCCAGCCGGTTGAACCTTTCGCAGGCGTTCAATTCTTTCGGAACGACGATTGCCCCTATTATCGGGGGATTCCTTGTATTCGATTTTTTTGCCAAGAGAGGGAATCCATTATTTGATATTAACGGAAAAGCAATCACTAACGATCTTGGCGAACCACTTTCAGCTGCCAGCGTCCAGATGCCCTACCTGATTTTTGCAGTTATGTTCATACTTGTGGCAATTATTATAGGTATGACCCGCTTACCCCGATTTGCGAATTCCATGTCTGTTGAACAAGGAATAAGAGCATTACGTTTTAAACAGCTATATCTTGGAATGATTGCCATTTTTGTTTATGTGGGAGCTGAGGTGGCCGTGGGCAGCGCATTTATAAATTATTCAAAGGAAAGCCTGAACATGCCCGAGATGCAGGCTAAGGCATTTCTTGCTTTTTATTGGGGTGGTTTGATGATCGGGCGGTTTCTTGGTGCCATTTCATTGAGCAGTCTGCAGAATACAAAGAAATATGTCAGCATGCTTTTAGTTTCGGGATTGACATTCCTGGTGATTTTCGGGGCCGATTATTTTGTTATGAAATATTTTGAGAGGCGTGAAAGTCTTGGTTTTACCGATGTTCTTCCATATTTTATTTTCCTGCTTGTAAATTATGTGGGATTTATCCTTGGGAAATCATTACCCGGAAGAACATTAATGATTTTTTCATTCATTGCCATGGTGCTTCTTGGAATTACATTGTCTTCAGGTAGCGAAACTGCGTTCTGGGCAATAATAGGGCTTGGGCTCTTTAACTCAATAATGTGGTCGAATATATTTACGCTGGCAATTGACGGACTTGGAAAGCATACATCACAGGGTTCTTCGCTGCTTGTAATGATGATATTAGGCGGAGCTGTTGTACCCGTTGTTGTAGGAGGAGTGGCTGATATGATGGGGGGATATCATTATTCGTTTTTTATTCCTATCATTTGTTATATGTACCTTGCTTATTATGGGTGGAAAGGGTATAAGCCTTCAAATAAAATTATAAAGAATAATTAAATGTCAATTGTCTGGCAATGTCATGTAAAATGTCAAATGTGGGTTAATTTATAATATTTGGTTTATTCACTTGACTTTGCTTTTATATATCTGTATATTTGAAATAAATGATTTGAACAACAAGATGAAGAAAGAAATTGTAATAGGGATTGACATTGGAGGGACGAATACCGATTTCGGACTTGTTGACCGTAAAGGAAAATGTTATATAAAGAAAAACTTCCAAACAGATACTTCAGGTAGTGTTGAAGCATTTTTGGATAGTTTGTGCGGTGATCTGAAAAAGGTCATTTCCGAAAAAAAAGAAAGTTACAGCATAAAAGGGATTGGCATTGGTGCGCCCAATGGAAATTTTTTTACCGGAAAAATAGAATTTGCACCTAACCTTAAATGGAAAGGTGTTATCCCTCTGGTTAGTCTTGTTGAAGATCGAATGCAAATACAGGCGGTTATGACCAACGATGCCAATGCTGCAGCTTACGGTGAAATGATATATGGCGCGGCAAAAGGCATGAGGGATTTTATTGTGATAACATTAGGAACCGGCCTGGGCAGTGGTATTGTTATCAATGGAGAAATGGTTTACGGTCATGATGGCTTTGCCGGTGAACTGGGCCATACTGTCATTGATCCCGAAGGTAGAATGTGTGGCTGCGGCAAAAAAGGTTGTCTTGAAGCTTATGCTTCTGCGACAGGAATTGTTCGCACTATGATAGAAATACTTGGCGAAAACAAAGAGAAAAGTACGCTCAGAAAAATTGACAGCATAAAACTTACTTCAAAAGATATATTTTATGCAGCCAAAACAGGCGACAAACTTGCTTTAAAAGCATTTGACATCACCGGAAAATATTTAGGAATAAAGTTAGCTGATGCCGTTTCTTTTTCCAGCCCTGAAGCTATAATTTTGCTTGGCGGATTGGCGCGTGCAGGAGAATATATTTTCAATCCGACAAAAAAATATATGGAACAATACCTACTGCCAATTTTCAGGAATAAAGTAGCGCTTCTGCCATCAAAACTTGATAAAGATAATGCCGCTGTGCTTGGCGCTGCTGCTTTGGTTTGGAAACATATTGCCAAATAAACATTTCATGTCAAAATGATGATGGCAAATGTGAAATGTCAAATATAATTCACACAAAACATTATTATTCTTTTTTAAAATTCAAAAAATAAAACATTTTACATTTGATATTTGCAATTTGACATTTTATTCATCCACATTATGAAATTCCTTATTCACAAAACAATACTTTTTTGCTTTCTGATTTTTTTTGCTGCAACCGCCTTTTCTCAAAACAGCACAGAAATGCTCAACTTAATGCCGGTTCCCGAAAAGATAATTCAGAAAGAAGGCAAATTCAGACTTGACAGCAATTTCACTATTTCAATTACAGGCAATCCTGACAAAAGAATTTATCCTGCGGCTACAAAGATGTTACAACGATTGGGCAAAAGGACTACACTCCTTTTCACTCAGGGTTATTTAAATTCCTACAATCAACCGGAGAAAGCATCGTTTGTTATTAAATGTGATGCCCCGGGAGAAGTTGAAATGAATATGGACGAGACTTACGAACTAACTGTTTTGGCCGATTCCGTCTTATTAAAATCACCTACTGATATTGGCTCAATTCGTGGGATTGAAACACTGCTGCAATTATTATCTGTTGATGACAAAGGATATTATTTCCCATGCGTTGAAATTACCGATAAACCCCGATTTCCATGGCGCGGTCTGCTGATTGACGTATGCCGGCATTTTTATCCGGTTGATATGATTAAACGAAACCTTGATGCAATGGCTGCTGTTAAAATGAATGTGCTGCATTTTCATCTTTCCGAAGACCAGGGTTTCCGCATAGAATGCAAGGCATATCCAAAACTGCATGAACTGGGATCAAATGGTTTATACTACGCACAGGAACAGGTAAAGGATATTATTCAATATGCCGACGGGCTTGGCATACGCGTGGTTCCCGAATTCGACATGCCCGGCCACAGCACTTCATGGTTTGTCGGATATCCTGAACTGGCCAGCCTTCCCGGACCATACAGTATAGGAGAAAATTTCGGTGTTTTCAATGCCAACATGGATCCCACAAAGAAATCAACTTATAAATTTCTTGCGGTTTTTATTGAAGAAATGTCAAAATTATTTCCTGACGAATACTTTCATATCGGCGGTGACGAAGTAAACGGAAAAACATGGGACAGCAGCGCGACGATTCAACAATTCATGAAGAAAAAAGGAATTAAAACCAATGATGAACTACAGAAATATTTTAACAATAATATTCTGAAAATCCTTACCAAATGCGGAAAAAAAATGATGGGATGGGATGAGATTTTCCAGCCCGGCCTGCCGGAAAATATTGTAATACAATCGTGGCGGGGAAAAGAGTATATGAAAAATGCAGCAAAGCAGGGATACCAGACAATATTATCAAATGGTTTTTATATAGACCTTTCAAAAACAGCAGAAGAGCATTACCTGAACGATCCGTTACCAGATACTGTTATACTTGATGAAAGTGCTAAAAAATTAATTCTTGGTGGAGAAGCCACCATGTGGAGCGAGATTACCTCAGATGAAACTGTCGACTCGCGCATATGGCCGCGCACAGCTGCAATAGCAGAAAGATTGTGGTCCCCGTCAACAGTAAACAGTGCCGACGATATGTACCGCAGGCTTGATGTCGTAAGTGTTCAGCTTGAAGAATTCGGACTAACCCATATTAAAAACCGCGATATGATGATGCGCCGACTGGTGGGGGGTGACAGCATTGAGGTGCTCAAAACATTTATTGGCTCGGTAACGCCGTGGAAAGGATATAAACGTCATTCCAGGGGAATAAAATACACCACCACAACGCCATTATCACGTATCGCTGACATAGCTGTTCCCGATGAACCTGTTGCGAGACATTTCAACAATACTGTAAAAAAATATCTTTATCTACAGAGCGATTCAGTATACAATATCATAACCTCTCAACTTAAGGCGTGGAAAGCAAATCACGAAAAAATGCTGAAACTCATCGAAAAAGCTCCGGCACTGAAAGAAATTGAAAAAGTTTCAGAGAATCTTTCTGCGATTTCCGAGGTTGGACTGCAGAGCATGCTTCTTTTAAAAACCGGCATAAAGCCGGATGAAGAATGGACGAATCAGGCAGATGAAATATTGGAAAAAGCAAAAAAACCTTTGGCTGAAGTGGATATTGCAATCATTTCATCAATTGAAAAAATGATGGATACATTTAAAAAAGAAAAAAAAGAATAGTAAAAAACGTAAAAGTTTTATACGGAACCTGTAATTTTTTTATTTATGAAAAAATTAGTGATACTTATGTTTTTTGTGAGTCATAGTTTGGGATTTACATTTGCACAAACAGCAGAGATCGACTCATTGAAAAAACAACTTCTTATTAATTACAAAGAAGATACAAGCAGGGTAATTACTCTTGTTGCGTTAAGCAATGCATATTGCTATTTTAAGCCCGACACCTTCATGCTTCTTTCTTTGCAGGCGTATTCGCTGGCAAAGCAAATAAATTTTATCCGGGGTGAAATTGCCAGTTTAACTAACATTGGCGTAGCGTACAGCATGTTTGGGAATTATCCCAAGGCTCTGGAAGCAGCTTTACGGAATTTGGAAATGTGTGAAAAGACCAATGATAAAAAAAGAATATTCAATGCCCTTACCAATATAGGTTACATATATACAGAATTAGGGGATTATCCAAAGGCCCTTGATTATATACATAAATCAAAAGTAACCGCGATAGAAATTCAGAATGAAAATAACCTTGCAATGGCTTTTGTAAATCTTGGAGATATTTACCTTGAATCAGATCAACTGGATTCGGCGTTTTTTTATACTGAAAAAGGTTGCGAAATATGCCTTCGCTTAAATTTAACAGATTTAATTGGCATTGCGTTAAATAACCTTGGCAGCATCTATTCCAAAAAAGAACAAAATGAACTTGCCATGGACTATTACAGGCAATGTATCCCTTTTTACAAAGAAATCAATGATGACGAGGGAATATGCATTGCTTCATTTGGCATAGCTGAATTATTTCTGCAGTTAGGACAGAAAGATTCTTCATTATCTTATGCCAGGCATTCGCTATCTATTGCACAAACCACCGGACTTACCAGCAGGGTACTTGATGCCAGTGTTTTTCTTGCTGATTATTATAAAAATTTGGATGTCTATGACAGCGCTTTTGTATACCAGGAAATAACCATAGCCGCAAAAGACAGCTTGTTCAGCCAGGAAAAAATGAGACAGGTTGAAACCCTTTCCATAAATGAAATGGTGCGTCAGCAGGAAATCATAGAGGCTAAGTCTAAAGCAGAAAAAGAACGCAAAAACAATCTCCAACTAATTGGTATAGCAATATTTATTATCATCTTTGTGTTGTTTGTAATAGCAATAAGCAGCAGAAAAGTAAAACCAAGATTGATTGAAATACTTGGAATAATAGCTTTGTTATTATTGTTTGAATTTATATCTCTTCTTATTGATCCATATGTAGCAAATTGGACACACCAAACACCAATTTACATGATGCTTATCCTTGTAGGTATTGCAGCTATTTTAGGTCCTTCACATCATCGGCTGGAAAAATGGATGAAATCAAAACTTATTGAAAAGAAACCTGTACCTGCAGATAATGTACCTGTGAATGAAAAGGAGATGGAATAAAATTAATTTGTGTAATAATATGTGTAAAGTTATTGAATTCAATCATTTCATTATTTAATTGTATTTCCCTGACGACAGGATTCTTTATGAAAAAAAATATACTATCATACATTTTTCTTTTCGTTTCCCTTTCATCTTTTTCTCAGGTCAAAGATTATACTTCTCTTGTTGATCCTTTTATAGGAACCGGCGGTCATGGCCACACCTATCCCGGAGCCAGCATGCCTTTCGGAATGATGCAGCTCAGTCCCGATACGCGATTAACAGGCTGGGACGGCTGCTCCGGCTATCATTATTCTGATAGCGTGATTTATGGATTTACTCATACCCACCTCAGCGGTACAGGCTGCAGCGATTACGGCGATATATTGCTGATGCCAATGTCGGGTTCGTACAGTTTTGATAATGCAAAATACTCTTCTTCTTTTTCTCATGAAAATGAAACTGCATCACCCGGCTATTATTCTGTATCTATTGATAATGGAGTACAGGCTGAACTTTCCGTATCGAAGCGTTCCGGCATGCATCAATACATTTTTCCGGAAGGTAAAACACCTTATGTGATACTTGATTTGCAGCACCGCGATGAGGTAATAGAATCGTATGTTGAAGTTGTGAACGACTCGACCATACAGGGACTTCGCCGTTCCAAAGCCTGGGCCACTGACCAGTGGGTGTATTTTATAATTCGTTTTTCTCAGCCTATAGTATCATACGGGTTAGCATTAAATGATACACTAAAAAATGATCTGAAAAAAACCGAAGGAAAAAATGTAAAAGCATATTTTTCTTTTAAGAATCTTCCCAATAATATTTTGAAAATAAAAATTGCAATTTCTGCTGTCAGCATAGAAGGCGCAATGAAAAATCTTACATCTGAAATTCCCGGCTGGGATTTCATTGCATTGAAGGAAGCAGCAAAGAACGCATGGAACAAGGAACTTGGGAAAATAGATATTGAAGGTGGGACGACAGATCAGCAAAAAGTTTTTTATACTTCGCTTTATCACTCACTTCTTAACCCTAACCTCTATTCAGATATGGATGGCCAGTATCGCGGGCGCGACAATAAAATTCATACGGCCGTGGGATTTGATTATTACACCGTGTTTTCGCTTTGGGATACATACCGCGCGCTGCATCCGTTGCTGACCATCATTGACAAGAAAAGGACTAATGATTTCATAAATACTTTTATCAAGCAATATGAACAGAGCGGATTACTACCGGTATGGGAACTTTCAGCCAATGAAACCAATTGCATGATTGGCTATCATGCTGTTTCGGTTATTGCCGATGCTTTTTTGAAAGGTATAAAAGGTTACGATACACTTACTGCTTTTGAAGCCATGAAACACAGTGCCAATACTGATTTATACGGATTGGGCTTTTACAGAAAATATGGTTATGTCCCTGGCGATAAAGAATCAGAATCAGTTTCGCGTACGTTAGAATACGCATACGATGACTGGTGCATTGCTCAAACGGCAAATAAGATGGGCTACGCTGATGATTATGCTAATTTTATAAAACGAGCGCAGTCTTACAAAAACATTTTCGATCCGTCAACAAGTTTTATACGTGCCAAGACCAACGGCGGATGGTACACTCCTTTCATCCCTGCCGAAGTGAACTTCAATTATACCGAAGCAAACGGATGGCAATATAATTTTTATGTTCCCCAGGATATTTCTGGATTTGCTGAACTAACAGGAGGAAAACAAAAATTTTCCGATAAGCTTGATTCGCTGTTTTATGGGAAATATAAATTATCTGGCCGTGAACAGGCCGATATTACTGGTCTTATAGGTCAGTATGCGCATGGTAACGAACCCAGTCAACATATTGCTTATTTGTATAATTATGTTGGAAAACCCTGGAAGACGCAAGAATTAGTACATAAAATTCAAACAGAAATGTACAGCGAAAAACCTGACGGGTTATGCGGCAACGAAGACTGCGGACAAATGTCGGCATGGTATGTTTTGAGCGCTATGGGGTTCTACCAGGTTTGCCCGGGCAACGAAGAATTTGCTTTCGGGACACCCCTGTTCAGAAAAGTAACGCTGAATCTTGAGAACGGAAAGGATGTTATTATCAATGCAAAAAATGTCTCAGATAAAAATTATTACATACAATCAGCAGCATTAAACGGAATGGATTATCAGAAATCTTTCATCACGTATTCAGATATCATGAAAGGCGGCGAACTATCTTTTGAGATGAAGGATAATGCTTCAAATACATGGGCTGTTAATGATAATGATTGCCCGAAGACTTCTATAAACGAGTTCCCTGTTGTCCCTGTTCCCTATGTTGTAGCTGCTGGTAAAACATTTTATGATAAAATGACGATAGAATTGAAAACGACAAATACAGATGAGGAAATTTTCTACACACTGGATGGAACGAATCCTGATTCGTCAGGAGTTCTTTATACCGGGTCTTTTGAAATTTCAGCAATGACAACTCTTCGGACGATGGGATCAATTAAGGGATGGGGAAAGAGTTTTGTGACGGATGCTAATTTTTATAAAGTGCCGCAGGGACGTAGCATTATTATTAAATCAAAATATAATTCTCAATATACTGCAGGTGGCGATAATGGACTTATTGATTATATCCGCGGTGAAAATAATTTCAGGTTGGGCGGCTGGCAGGGTTATCAGGGTCAGGATTTCGAAGCTGTGGTTGATCTTGGTAAAAATCAAAAAATCAAAAAAATTACTGCCGGATTTCTTCAGGACATTGGCTCCTGGATTTGGTTTCCGTCAGAGGTTGAATATGCTGTTTCAGTAAACGGAACTGATTTTAAAGTTGTAAGCACAATAAAAAATACGTTTTCCGATAAAGATTACACATCAGCAATAAAAGATTTTTCTTCGGCCACAAATGTAAAAGCCCGCTATGTGCGTGTAAAAGCAAAGAATTACGGAACAATACCTTCATGGCATTTGGGCGCTGGAGGCGAAGCGTTTATTTTTATTGACGAGATAATTATTGAATGAAATTCGCGGAAATTTATAGAAACTCGTTGTTGATTTGTAGCCAAAATAAACACTGTTCTGCCACAATCTGAAAATTTAAACTGCTTATATTTCCTTAGTGTTTCTTAGTGTTCTATGTGTACTAAGAGGTGAAAAATGAATACGATTTATTCAAACAAACCTTCATCCCTCAGCAGCAAAAGAATTGCGGACTGTGGCACCAGAAAATATTTTTCCTGTTCAAATTCTATTTCAATGGCATGTTTTTGAAGGTAAAGAGCCATATCGCCTTCTCTTGCCTGCAGCGGAATGTATTTAATTTTGTCCTTTTCTTTTTTCCACGTATCATCTTCATCGGCAGTATTGGGAATGGGATAGCCGGGGCCGGCTTTAATAACATATCCGCTTTGAATTTCTTCCTTTTCAATCACTGTTGGTGGAAGATAAAGTCCGCTTTTGGTGCGGTCGTTCAGCGATTTGGGTTTTATCAGTACGCGGTCGCCAACCACAATGAGTTTATTGATATTCTTTGCTGAAATGTCCATTTGAAAAAGAATTACTAAGCAGTTGTTAATGAATAACATTATTATTTTAAACTTTAAAATATCGAATAATGAATACTGAATAACGAATGTAGAAGTGTTTAATTACTTCAAAATTCCTGCCTGCCGCCTGCCTGCCGGCGAGGCAGGGTAGGCATGGCTGCGGTTCGATATTCGATATTCATAATTAATATAAACGTAAACATTAATTTCTAACAAGCCCTAATTGCTAAATACTCCTGAATCAAGTAGTCCGTTAAGGAAGTTTTTCATTTCAATAGAAGCTGTTGTGGGTATTTGCTGATGAATATCCGGAACATTAATTACTCCGTTCAATGATCCTATGCTATAATTAAGTATCGGAGACAATGTTGTTGCAAGATCAGCTCCATCTACCATCTGCCTGAAAATATACAATCCTGCAAGTTTGTGAGTACTCAAATTAAGCCCTCCCTCTGCAACAACCTGTTGGCCGGTGTTTTTTAATAATTCGAAAGCATTTGCGGTTGTGGATATTGGCACATTATCAAGAGTGTCCATGATAAGGTTTACAATCATCCCGTCGAATTTGGCATCTTCGGCATTTTCCCTGGTGTTATCAGCCAGCATGTTCACAATGAAATCAATTGAATAATTTGCCGGGTTTGCATATGTGGCAGAATCGACAGACATCAGAGAGTCAAAAGAAAGTCCGCTGCTGAGCGCATTTGCCGGAAGGTTCACACTGAAGGTCATTCCTGAAAAAGTCCAGACAACATTTTTCAATGCAGCAACTCTTTCAGCATCGCTTAATTCTTTCCGGCAGGAAGAACAGAAAATGCCTACAGCTACAATTGTTATAGACCAGAACAGGTTAATCCTTCTTTTCATATTGAGGATTTTCCAAAATGATCTGATATATTTTTTCGAATGCCATAATTATTTAGGTCATTACTGTTTTTTCAGCGAATCGGATTTGACATCGCTGTTATCTATCCTCCCGCCAGCAGTAGAAGATAATTTTCCCTGCGCGCCGCAAGAGGGAAGAATAATTACGCCCAGGATGATTATCATTAGGCTGTAAATTGAAATTCGTGTTTTCATAAATAAGATTTTTTATCAAAAATAGGATAATTATTTAAATTAAGCATTGCAGTTAAAATTTCATAAAATCCATACTCATAATTCCATTAATAAAATTGTCACCAATATTGCCACCGCACAAAACAAAAACCATTGATTATCAATTCAATCAATGGTTTTTAAGTTGTCCTGTCAGGGGTCGAACCTGAACTCTTCTGCTCCAGAGGCAGACGTGTTGCCAGTTACACCACAGGACATTGAGGGGGCAAATTTACATATTTTCTGAAAAAAGAAAAAATATATTTTTAAAGTGAAATTTCTTTGATCACTTTCTCAATTATCTGCGGATAATACTGATATTCCAGTTCATGTATCCGTGCAGCAAGCGTTTCGGGCGTATCGTTTTTCATCACATCGCAGCGCACCTGGAAAATAATATCACCCTCATCGTAATTTTCATTCACAAAATGTATGCTAATGCCGGATAGTTTTTCGCCGGCAGCGA
>JAZDMF010000216.1:0-11191 GCA_043801235.1 Bacteroidota bacterium
TTTGTCAATAATAGGCCTGATGTATTTTGAAATACCATCTGATGCAACCAAATCAATATTTTTATTAATAATTTTTTCGAGATCGAGCTTCCATCCAAAAAAATCAAGCAGACTTACTTTATTATTTTTATAATCAATTTCAACGAGGATATCAATATCGCTTTCATCCGATTCTTCATTCCTTGCAAAGGAACCAAACAGATATGAACGCTTTACCGGTTTGTTAGAAAAGAATTCAGAGATTTGTGATATATAATGATTATCCAGCATGCTTGAAAATTTTCAGAAAAACAAAGATAAAAAAAATATTAAAATTGGAAAGTCACTCCTTGATCAAGCTTCGATCACACTTCGATAAACTCAGTGTGACATTGCTCAGCTTGACATCACTCAGAGTGACTTTCTAATAAATAAACATATTAGTCTCAGCTGGCCTTTAATTCTTTTACTGCTGTAATTAATTCAGGTAATACTTTTAACACATCGCCAATAATCCCATAGTCGGCGGCTTCCCAGATAGGAGCATCAGGATCTTTGTTCACTGCTACAATACATTTTGATGAGCTAACACCGCCAAGGTGTTGAATGGCGCCGGAAATTCCGAAAGCAAAATATAAATTGGGTGCAATGATTTTTCCTGTCTGTCCCGTATGCTCTTCGTGCGGACGCCATCCTTCATCGGAAACAGGACGGGAACATGCTGTAGCACCGCCAAGCAATGTTGCCAGTTCTTCAAGTGGTCCCCAGTTTTCAGGGCCCTTCATACCGCGACCGCCAGACACAACAATTTCCGCATCTGTCAGAAGAATTTTTCCGGTCACTTTATTTACTTCTTTAACTTCTGTTTTGAAATCACCATCGTTTATCTGAGGGCAGAAATTTTCAACTACAGGTGTAACAGGAGATTCAAAAACGCCGTAAGCATTTTGCATCAGGGTAACCACTTTTATAGGAGTTTTAACAACTGCATTGACAAAAGCTTTTGCAGTATAAACTTTTTTGGTAATAGTGAAAGGATCGGTACTTGAAGGCAATGCTGTTACCCCCGTTACCAAACCTGCTTTAAGTTTAACGGAAAGCCTTGGCGCTATTGCCTTTCCTGAATTGTTATGCGAAAAAACAATGACAGTGGCATTTTCTCTTTCAACGACTTGAGCAATAAGTGAAGCATAAACCTGGTTGTCCAGAATATTCAACCTTTTATCGGGGACTGACAATATTTTATTCGCTCCATAAGCGCCAAGCTTTTTGAGTTCTTCTTCTTCAACACTGCCTATTGACAAAGCCGTTACAGTAGTGTTTAGCTTTTTTGCCAGTTCAGAGGCATATGATATTAACTCGAATGAAAGTTTCTTGAACCTGCTATCCCAGTTTTCGGTATATACTAATATTGACATAATTTGATTTTAGATTTATGATTTACGATTTTGAGTTTATTTATAATTTTGTATGTATTTTATTCACTAATTTAAAGCTTAACGAAACTGTATTGCTTGCAATGGCGGACTGTCAGACGAAGACAGACGAGTCTGCCGAAATAATAAATTTAAGTTGCACCGCTGAAACCCTTCAACCACGAGCCATTGAAGCAATATAAAGTTAGCGTTTCGTTGGTTTTATATTGTGCTATTTTTTAAAAATAGATAATCGAAAATCTATTCCTAAAATAATTAGAAATAAAATTTTAATAGGTTACTATAAAATCCATCATTGTGGTTACACCAGCAGGGGTCGCCCAATTATCCAGTTTGTCAATACCGGTATCCCATATTCCATTCGAATTCACATCTATCCATTGCAAAGAAATAATATTAAAACGCCATGTAAGAGTTGTTGTCTGGTTTTCAAGAATGTCAAAACCTCCCAATTTTTCGTTTGGTGCACAAAGGAAAAAACAATTGGCGGAATCCAGTTCATGTAATCCGTCCGAATAAAAATAATTGGTCGGGCCAAAACCATTAGGGTCACAGCTGGAGCAATTAAAGTCTTCAAATTCATAAGCATTAGAATTGAAATCGCAAACCCAATAATTACGGTTTTTCATGATTATCTTAATACTTTTGTAAGATCCAGCAGGCAAACTAACGGGTGAGATTTGATATTGCGAGAATAACAATTGAGCAGTATCGGCATATATTGTTGTCCAGTTAAGGTTATCTGTTTGTCCATCAATAATTGCATCCGTTGAAACAGCAATTAAAGTAACCGTGTTTCTAAGGTCAGTAACAGAACAAGTATTTGTATCGGATTTTATCCCTGAACCTAATCCGTTTTTCTGTCCATAAATATTAAACTGAATTTTTAGATTACCATTTGAAGGGTTGTTGTCATCATTATTATCGTCATCTTTCTTACAACTGCTTGTAAGCATTAATAGAACTCCAATTATTATTAAAGAGTAAATCCAAATTTCTTTTTTCTTTTTCATATTATTTCATATTATAAGTTAATACTCATTTTTTTACTGCGGGTTTGTTTTAACCAATGAACGCTAACTTGCTTATTGCAGTAAGTCCGTTTTTAAATAATTACAAATACTTTTCACCAATTAAATCATTCATATATTCTAACTTAAATAAAAAAAATTAAATAACTTTTGCTTCGTTGTGGAGCAGTTGTACCAGCTCTTTCACGTTTTCGGGATCTATTTTTTTACAAGTTCCTTTGGGCTTTGGATATTCATAGTTCACAAATTCCACCAGAGGTTCTGCTGCAACGGGTTCAACAACCTGCAAGGGTTTCGTGCGTGCGCCCATAATTCCCCTCATTGACGGGATGCGCGGCTCTTTGCAAATACCTTTCTGAACAATGGCAACGAAAGGCGTTTTCGTGGTAACTATTTCCTGTCCGCCATCTATTTCTCTTTTTAGTTTTATTTGTCCGCCTGCCTGTCCGGTAGGCAGGTTTTCAATATCAAAAAAAGTAACCGCTGAAACCGATGTAACATTCAGTATTTCGGCTAACATACCGCCAACGGTTGACCCGTTATAATCGCATGATTCGATTCCGCAGAAGATCACATCATAATTATCTTTCTTAATGACTTCGGCAAGTTGCGAAGCAATAAGATAAGCATCTTTCGGTTCGGTATTGATGCGAATGGCTTTGTCGGCACCAATTGCCAATGCCTTCCTGATGGTGGGTTCTGTGTCAACAAGACCAACATTTATTACTGTAATGCTTTCAACAGCGCCTGCCTGTACATCTTTTATGTCAAGGGCTCTGGTAAGAGCAAGTTCATCCCATGGGTTAATAATCCACTGTACGCCGGCAGCATCAAAAGCAGTATTGTTGTTCACAAACTTAATTTTTGTTGTAGTGTCGGGCACATGACTGATACAGACTAGAATTTTCATTGTATACTTATTTTTTTATTAATAAAAGTTTCAAGTGCAGATATAAAATCTTTCATTTCAATAAAACGCTTTTCAACTTCTTCATTAGTGAAATGGGTGAAAATACCATAATCGCTATCAGTTCTTTCATCAAAAGCCTGATGAATTATGTATCCGTATTTAATATCAATTAATCCAGCTTTAATGAATGTTTTATTAAACCATCCGATTAATTGAATATGTTTTGAGGTTTTGAATTTATTTTTCAAAGCAAGAGCAAGGAGCATATAAAACATGCCATAGTATATCCTGTTAATAGCAACACGAAATAATTGTTTTTCAATCAATATTTCAACTTCACGGATGGTTTCTTTTGCCTGCTCAACGCGAAGAATTATCAGTTCATTTATGTTTCCGTTTTCACTCATGCGCGTAAACCGGTTCTAAGAGCTTCCTGATATAGAAAATCCATTCCAAGCGGCGTATGATAAAGTTCATTAATAGAGATTATTTTTGAATCAATAACAATATCAAATTGCAGGGAAATATCATAACAGGTATGTCTAATAATTTCTTTGGTTTTCCAGTCGTAATTATTTTTTAAAACAATAAGGATATCGTAATCGGAATTTTCTTTTTTCCCTGATACAAGTTGAGAACCAAAAATAATTAAATCGGAAATATTATCTCCGATTTTTCGAGAAAGTAATTTTTTTAATTCCCGTAATATTATACTGTTTTTGCTCATAAGTGATTGCAAAAATATGAATTTTTTATGACTGAAAACAATAAATCCCTTACGCCAAACAGAAGAAAGGGATTTATTATAAGTTTTATTAATCTTTTAAAAGTGCTCTGGAAATAACAATCTTTTGAACTTCTGAAGTACCTTCATAAATTTGAGTTAGCTTGGCATCGCGCATAAGGCGTTCAACATGATATTCCTTAACATAACCGTAACCTCCATGGATCTGAACGGCTTCGGTGGTAACTTCCATTGCAATGTCGGCAGCATATTGTTTTGCATAAGCGCTGGCTAAACTATAAGGCTGGTGCTGGTCTTTCAGCCATGCTGACTTCAGGCAGAGGTTGCGTGCGTTTTCCACTTTCACGGCCATGTCGGCCAGCTTAAAAGCAATGGCCTGATGGTTGCATATCTCTGTGCCGAATGCTTTTCTTTCTTTTGAATACTTAACAGCTCTTTCAAGAGCGCCAGCAGCAATTCCGAGTGCTTGTGAGGCAATTCCAATGCGGCCTCCGTCCAATGTTTTCATGGCAAATGTGAATCCGAAACCATCTTCACCGATACGGTTTGCCTTAGGTACTTTTACATCGTTAAACATTACGGAATGGGTATCGGAACTGCGCATACCCATTTTGTCTTCATGTGGCCCGAGTGTGATACCGGGAGTGTTTTTTTCGACAATAAGAGCATTGATGCCTTTATGTTTTTTTTCGGGATGCGTTTGCGCAATCACTACATATGTCGAAGCACTGTTTGCACTGGTAATCCAGTTCTTGGTTCCGTTCAGCAAATAGTAATCGCCTTTATCTTCGGCGGTTGTACGTTGCGAAGAGGCATCAGAACCTGCTTCAGGTTCTGATAAGAGGAAGGCGCCGATTTTTTCACCTTTAGCAAGCGGGACAAGATATTTTTGCTTTTGCTCTTCAGTGCCGTAAGCTTCAATGCCCCAGTTTACAAGGGAATTGCAGACCGACACAACCACACCTGCTGCTGCATCATGCTTCGATATTTCTTCCATGGCAAGCACATAAGAGATCGTATCCAGGCCGCTGCCACCGTATTTAGGATCAGTCATCATGCCGAGAAATCCAAGCTCGGCAAGCTTTTTCATCTGTTCAGTGGGGAACTCACATTTTGCATCACGTTCAATAACTCCGGGAAGTAATTCGCGTTCAGCAAAATCTTTTGCTGCCTGCTGAATCATTTTGTGTTCTTCTGAAAATTCAAAGTTCATGGTATGTTAAGGTTTAAGTTAATAAATTGATTTTTTCAGGAATTGAAGAATTAAAGGTAGAAATTTTTTATAATAGAAAAATTTTAAGATTAGTTTATTCAAAATGTTTAAAACAATTATTTTATCGGATAATAAATTTCGGTTATCCATTTGCTTGTATCGGGTTCGGCAGAGGGATCTGTAATGTAGGTTTCCCACGCTCCACCGGCAATTGTCAGATTATTTTCCTTTATGTAGGCTTCAATATCGGTGTAAACACCATACGTTTTATCGTAAGACCCCTGATAAATAACATAGACTGTTTTTCCGTTATGTGATTTTTTAATTTTTATTTTATCGGTTGATGGAATTTCTTTATCAATAGGTAACGCTGCTTCAAATTCCCATGAAAGGCTATCATATTCAAATGTGATTGCCATGGGCGAGCCTGAACATTTGGCTCCGTTCTTCCCGACGTATTCCATGATAGCGGCATAATCAGCGCCAATAGTTTTTTCAATGTCACTCATTTTTACTTTTTCATGAATTGTAGCAATGGTTAGCTGTTCCACATTTTTTTCAAGAACATTATATGTGTACACATGCATTTTTTCAGCACGGTCTTTCAACAGAGAAAGGCCTTTTTCAAAATCGGGCCCCAGTTGTTTGTCAAAATTCATAAATACACCCATCCATCTGCCGATAGGCCACGACAGGGTTCCTTCATCCTTCCATGTAACTTTTGTGCCTTCCGAAGTTGTTTCAAAATCAAAACTACCTGTTGATACACTTTTAAAAGGTTCAATAAATGTAAGGTCGTATGAAATGTTTTTTCCTGTATCTACTGCTGTGATACGGAGTTTCCCGTTCCCGACAATTTCACCCTTCCATTCCATAAATGCATTTATACCAACAGTATCGTTGTAAGTATAGGTCGCGGCGGTATCCTGAGGTTTCCATGGTGACCAGAAATTCCATTTTTTCAAGTCGGTAATCTGACTCATAATTTTAACAGCATCAGCCTTAATCACAACGGAGCGTTCAACTTTGTAAGAGTACGGAAGAAAAAATGCCGCAATCAGTATAACTGCAATAATTGCTAAAAGAACAATTAAAATACGTTTTATCCATTTCATGGTTAGGGGTTATGGTTAAAAAACAAAAATAAGATTTTTTCTATAGAGTATTTATAAAAGATGAAATTTTGGCAGAATATTATTGAACCTTTCATGAGAATGAAAAAACTTTATATATTTGGCGCTTGCCATATTGGTAAAGCTGTCGTAAAATATTCGCTAAACCGGTATTTTAAGATCATAATAATTGATGACAGAGAAAATATTTTCAGCGATGGGTCATTCGAGGGAGATAATTAATATCTGTATGCCATATGCACAAATTTACCGACACCGGATTACAACGATGCAACATTTATCGTCATAGGATGAGATTGCAATCACATTGTTGTGAAACTCATTAAAGAAACAAATAAAAACATCAAAGAAAAAATAAATGTACTTACCAAGTTTTAATTATCACAAACCGGCAACCATAAAAGAAGCGCTGGACCTGCTTGAGAAGAATTCCAACATTGTACTGATGGCAGGAGGAACTGACCTGCTCGTTGAAATAAAAAAAGGATTGCGCTCAACTGAGAATATTGTATCTCTTTCGGAAATAGAAGCATTAAAGATCATTGAAGAAGATGATAAAACCATTTATGTCGGTACAGCCTTGACTATTAATAATGTAATTACTTCACCATTAATAAGAAAATATTTGCCGGCGCTTGCAGATGCAGCATCTAAAATCGGCTCCGCTCAGGTAAGAAATTCCGGAACTATCGGTGGCAATCTCTGTACGGCAGCTTCATGCTGCGATACCGCGCCAATTCTTATGGCTTTGAATGCATCGCTTGAGATCGTCGATTCTAACGGAGTTAAGACAGTTCCGTTAAAAGATTTTTTTATTTTTAATAAAAAAACTATTCTCACTGAAAAAGAGATCGTCACCAAGGTGATAGTTCCTAAACCTGAAAGTGGTCATGGAGCTCATTATGAAAAATTCGGATTGCGTGAAGCATGCAGTATTTCCGTTGTATCTGCAGCAACAATGGTTTTGATCAAAGATAATGCTTGTGCGGATGCCTGCGTTGTGATTGGTGCAGTTGCGCCTACACCCAAGATCAGTATCAAGGCTTCTGAAATTTTAAAAGGAAAAAAAATATCCGATATTGCAGAAAATTCTGTATTGCTTGAGCAGGCCGGACAAGCTGCAACGGATGATTCAATTCCCATCGATGATATCAGGAGTGGAGCACAGTACCGCAGGGATATTCTTAAAGTGATAACACAGCGTTCCATTCTCAGTGCCTTGAAAAATGCAACAAAAAAATGAGTGTAGTGAAATGAAAAAAATGATAAACATAACTGTCAACGGCGAGAATTACGAAGTTGCCGTTCATCCGAATACCACTTTGCTTGATCTGTTGAGGGAAGAACTGAAATTAACGGGAACAAAAAAAGGCTGCGAACTTGGCGATTGCGGCGCATGCACAGTAATACTTGATGGTAAAGCCGTTAATTCCTGCCTGATACTTGCGCTTGAAGCAGATGGTAAAAAGGTAGATACTATTGAGGGGCTTACCAAAGGCGGGGAACTTCATCCGATACAGCGTGCATTTGTTGAAAAAGGAGCCATTCAATGTGGTTATTGCACGCCCGGCATGATCATGCGCACCAAATCAATTCTTGACAAAAATCCGAATCCGACAACTGAAGAGATCAAATCAGAACTTAGTGGAAATTTATGCCGTTGCACCGGCTACACTAAGATCATCGAAGCCGTAGAAACCGCCGTAAAATACCTGAATGGGAAGGAACCCGTTGAGTTGGAATTCCAATCGCAAAAATCCGCGATCGATCTTTCCGTCGTAGGGAAAAGGCTTCCTAAAATTGATGCCCCCGCCAAATCCACAGGCAGGGCATTGTTCACTGATGATATCTCGCTTCCCGGTATGATTTACGGGAAATTGCTGCTCAGCCCGGTGGCTCATGCAAACATCAAATCCATAAATACAAAAAAAGCGTTGGAACTTCCCGGTGTGAAGGTTATTCTTACTGGTGCCGATGTTCCTGATGTGCGCTGGGGTACTTCACCTCCACGTTATGATGAAACAATCCTTGCGAAAGGTAAAGTAAGATTTGTTGGTGATGTAGTGGCTGCTGTTGCCGCAATTAATGAAGGAACCTGCTACAAAGCTTTGAAATTAATCGAGGTCGAATACGAAGAACTCCCTGCTGTATTCGATCCGATGGAAGCCATGAAGGATGGCGCGCCCAGGCTTTTTGACGACAAATATGAAAATAACATCAACACTCACGTTGATCATCATTTCGGCGATATTGAAAAAGGATTTGCCGAGGCTGACCATATAAGAGAAGAAAGATTTGTCGGCAACAGAACTTACCAAAACCCCATGGAACCTCATTGTTCCATTGCCGAGTGGGACAGACATGGAAGGGTGACGCTCTATACTTCAACGCAGGTTGTACATTATGTTCATCACCAATTGTCGCATATTTTAGGGCTTCCTCTTGGCGATATAAGGGTAATCATGACCAATTGCGGCGGTGGATTTGGCTCAAAGGCCGCTACGAATACGATAGAAGTAATGTCAATCTTCCTCGCACGCAAAGCAGGGGTTCCTGTTAAGATGAGGTTTAACCGCGAAGAAATGTATCTCTTTGGCAGAGGGCGCCACAAACAATATATAGATTTAAAGATCGGAGTGAAGAAAGACGGTACCATCACCGCTGTAAAACAAAAAGCTGTTCTTGAAGGCGGCGCTTATTCGAGTTTTGGAATTATTTCTACATATTACGCAGGCTCCATGCTGACCACGCTTTATAAATTCCAAAATTATAAATACGATGGTTTCAGGGTTAACACGAATTTGCCTCCCTGCGGCGCTTTTCGCGGACATGGCTGCCCGCATCCCAGGTTTGCTTTTGAATCGTTGCTGTCAATGATCGCTGATGATATCGGCATGGATCATATTGATATCCGACTGAAGAATGCAATGACACCCGAGTATCACACCTGCAACGACCTTGACATTCATTCCTGCGAATTGACCGCCTGCATTGAAAAAGTGCGAAAGAAATCCGGATGGGGCAAGAAAAAAGGTAAACTGCCGAAAGGACGCGGGATAGGTATAGGTTGCGGAGGATTTGTTTCCGGCGCAGGTTATCCTATTTACAGATCCAAGTTCCCACATTCAAGCGCCACAATTAAAGTTGTTGAAGACGGTTCAAGAGCAGTTTTATTTATAGGCGATGCCGATATCGGACAAGGTTCTGATACAGTTCTGGCAATGGCTGCCTGTGAAGCGATGGGTATTACCTTCGACAGGATCAGCGTGGTTTCGGCCGACAGCGATCTTACGCCGATCGGATTTGGCGCATATTCAAGCCGCGTAACATTGATGGGCGGGAACGCAGCAAAGATGGCCGGAGAAGAGGTCAAAAAGCAGGTTATTGATGCCGCTGCAGAGATCATGAAAATTGATGCAGACAAACTTGATGTTAAAAACAATAAAGTTTTTGTGATAGATGATCCGGAAGCCTTTATTCCATGGGAGCAAGCGGCTTTTGCTCATTTTTCAAAGAAAGGACCGCTGCTTGGAAAAGGCCACTATTCACCGCCTGAAGGTCTTGGCGGAAGTTATAAAGGTGCGGCCGTGGGAACATCGCCTGCATACTCTTTTTCAGCGACAGTTTGTGAAGTTGAGGTTGATATGCAAACCGGCAAAGTCAAAGTGCTTAACTTCTGGGATGCTCATGACTGCGGCACTGCTATTAATCCGATGCTGGTCGAAGGACAGGCTGAAGGCGCAGTGCTGATGGGCATGAGCGAAGTGCTTTTTGAAAATGAGGTTTTTGACAAAAGGGGTAAAATGATTAATGCAGACCTGCATAATTATTTAATTGCAACCAGCGCGGATATGCCTGTAATTGATTCGACGATCGTTGATAGCTACGAACCCGCCGGGCCATACGGTGCAAAAGAAGTCGGCGAAGGCGCGACCTTACCGATCCTTGGCGCTCTTGCTAATGCCATTGCCGATGCTATCGGGGCAAGAATTTTTGAATTACCTATTACACCTGAAAAAGTGCTGGAAGCTATCCGAAGAACCAGGCATGATACCCGATAAACATAAAAATGAGCAGGAGAATTGACGAGCGGGAGGCCGGACGATTCGCCCCTTTCCAATTAGAAAGGGTTCAATAATAAATAAAAATACTATATTATGTCAAAAAAAATATGGATTTATAGTCCGCAACCCGCTAAACTAAAAGATTATGAAAAATCAGACCTGAAAAAAAAGGTGTTGAATTTTATTAAGCACTCTGATAAATTGTTGAAAACAATCAACCGGGTTGAAGTTAAAGAAGGCAGAATTTATCTGTATCACTTAGTTGAACAATTTGGGTGGGACGACCCGGAAGCGAAATGGATTAAACCCTTGATTGACGGCAAATATGCTGAATTTCCCTATGCCCGGATTACAGTATTTATAAATAAAAAGTTTTCGGTTGACTGGAAAAGGCATACAGGGCAATGGATTCAATTGTTCGAGGAAAATTCACTTGATGAATGTTTGTCCGATATTGAGAATGAAACTGCATATTTTTGAACAAGTATTAATAGGAATTGCTATGAAAAAAATTAACATCTTGGATCAAATAAACCCTGATCAGGCGTTGTTGATCCTGAAAAACCTTGCCACACAGGATAAGCAATACAAACTCAAAATCGAGCAACTTGCCAAAGAGTTGCTAAGTAATATTAACATAGAAGATGTTGCTTCCGAAGTATCTGACGCACTTGATATGC
>JAZDMF010000117.1:0-4140 GCA_043801235.1 Bacteroidota bacterium
GCCATGCATGCATATGGTTTTTACTTCTGCAATTTCTTTCAGTTTATTCAAGTGTGTCTGGAAAGTCTGTATGGCTTCTTCAGCATTTCCATAGCTCAGGGAAAAATCTTCATAATGGTAGCCGATTTCATGCCCCATGGATGCAATGGCACGGATTACGCCGGGATCAAAACTGCATGGAAGAATACGGAAATAGTAACTGGAAAGTATTCCGGTATTATGCTCAATTTGCGCAAGTTTTAAGGCATGGCGGGGCTTCTTATCAACATCATGGCGTAAAATGGCAACAGGGATTTTGCCCGAGGAAATAAAATCGAAAAATGTGGAAAAATTGTATCCTGCGTCTGTCAACGCTTCCAGGAGTTCCTTATATTGTGAAATGGTAAAATCCATTGTTTTAACTCAATCTGAAAGATTTAATATCCCCATTCATGTCATGTAAGAATTGATATATAAATTTCCCTGATTTTTTTTGCTACGGAAAGGTTTCCGAGTTCAAGTTCTCTGATACGCTGCTGTCCTGAAGTTTTTTTATTGGTTTTTGAAAATTCAATTGCTCTGTTCAATTCTTCAGCGAATGATCCGGGTGTGTAATCTGCAATATAACATCCTTCCGTATTTCCTGTCAGCCATTTTGCATCTCCGACGTCTGTGGTTACTATCGGACAATTGCATGCCATGGCTTCCTTTAAAACATTGGGGCTTGATTCGCTCAGGGAGGTGAGAATAAGCACATCTGCAGCATTGATGTAAAAAGGGATATTGTCGTGGGAAACAGGATAGGGAATTATTAATTCTGTATTTTCGGTGTCAAGCAAGCTGTATGCTTTTCTCGCCAGTGCTGAATTTTTATTCGGATCATCAGGATCGCCTAAAAATAAAATCACATTTTTGTTTAATGATAACCCTGTGTGTTTTCGGGCTGAAATCTTATCAGCGGGTTTGAATAATTCCATGTCAACCCCGTTTGGAATAATTGTGCATTTGCTTTTCACGTTAACATGCCTGTAAACATTTTCTGATTTGACAATGATGTAACTGACAAAAGGCTGAATGCTTTTCGTCAGAATATATAATACAGGACTTATTATTTTTTTTCTGCCGGGTTTCCTGTATTCACCAATAAGATCGGCACCAAGTATTGACAGAACGATTTTATTTCTTTTCCATGTGAGTAATGCAACCCATGCACATAATGTATAATGGGCATGAATGATATCGTATTTATTTTTTTTCAGGTGTTTCCTGAGCCTGAAAATATTTTTCAAATAACCTCTGATACCATTTCCCATGATAAGAAAATTATCAACCTGTACCCCGATTTTTTTCAGTGACTCGCCCTGGCTGAAAATAAATGGAGTTATATCGAATCCTTCGGTATTTCCGCTGCTTACAAAAAGTATTTTTAAATTATTTTTCAAAATTCCGCTTTATTTTTCAGGATTCAGCTGCTGCAATTTTATTCATCAATGCCATTTCCACAGATAATTTATTCAGTACTGCCGGTAGGATCAAGGGCTTCAAAATACCTGTACTTTCCATTTTTATCCGGTAGTATTTTGTCAGTAAATCCGAATGAATAGGGAACCGGGTAATGGGCAAGCATTGAAGATAATTTCTCATTTATTGCCTCCTTCTGAATTTCACCTGAACATTCGAAAATAAAATGCAGTTTTTTTTGATCCCATATCACTTTGTGCCGGGTAATGTTTTTGAATTCACGGATAAAAGTTCCGCCGATCAGCGTCAGCGGAAGAATTTTTTTTCCATTACCAATATCTATGATATCCGACACTCTCCCGCATACCTTGTTGAAGTATTTATACGGGAAACTATCACTTTCTCCGGTGAAAACACCATCAATCAGATCGCCTGTTTTATACCTTATGAAAGGCATGATCAGGTTGTCGAGATCGGTCACAATAATTTCCTTTAATTCATTAGCTGCATCATTTTCTTCCGTTTCCACATATACATGGGGGTCGAAGATGTAATATCTGCTGTTGCCTGCAATCTGCGAAGCAATACTGTTAATTTCACCGCATCCGTAATAATCGAATACCGGACCTATTGCTTTTTCAATTATTGTACGTTGATAATCGGGCAGATTTTCCGCGGTTGTAAAAACATAGCGGCATTTTGGAAACTTTATATTCTTTTCAAGCAGATATTCGGCAAGGGAATAGATCGAGCCAGGGTAACCGTCAATATAATCAGGTTTGAATACCAGAAGATTTTTTGTAATTTCATATAAATTTTTTGTGTCGTTCAGCAAAAATGCAGCTATGTTCTTTTGCTGAAAAATATATCTTTTTGCTCTTGATGCAGGCTTATCCCAGTGGGATATGGAATCAGGATTTCCCCAGATATGTATCCCCCTGTTATTGAAGTTCCATCCCGAAAGCTGCCATAATACATAAATAGCAGCATTGCCTGAGCTTTCACCATCCCGGTCATGAAGGTAGGAAATAGGTGTGCCTGTGGTTCCGCTTGAACTGCTTCTGAAATATTTTTTATTCCTTTCAGTAAAATCCCTGCTTATCAAACCCTGGTTGTGTTCCTGTATATCAGCACGTGTAAGGACCGGCAGGTGTTTTATATCTTGAATTTTCGTAAATGATGAAGGTGTAATTTTTAATTTATTAAAAATGTTAGTGTAATACGGCACGTGACAATAAGCATGATTAATCAGTTTCTGAAATTTACTGAACTGGTATTCTTCAATGAATCTTTTGTTTTCACATATGATTTTTGAGTAAAAATTGAAATAGGCATTCGTCCTTGTACCTTTGAATATATCGTTAAGAATTAATCGCCACATGTGTGCCTGGTAAAGAATGGTTAATTATCTATGTGTTTCCGAAACCATAGTTCAAGGTTTATCCATTTCCATATATCACGTGAGGAATCTGATTTGCGGGCAAGGTGTTTGCTGTAAACAGCCTCTGCCTTTACCGGGTCAATGTAGCCTCTTCCCCTGAATTTTCCGGAATGAATTGTATCCATAATAAGTTCTTTGAAAAAGTGTGATCTGAACCAATCAGCTTCCGGTGTGTCGAAGCCGGTCTTATCTGCACGTATTCTTATTTTTTCGGGTAAGATATTTTTCATTGATTCACGCAATATGTGCTTTGTCCTGCCCTTTTTAATGATCATGTGGTTTGGCAGTGAAAGGGTTTTCTCAACCAGCCGGTAATCAAGAAAGGGTGTACGCGATTCGAGCGAAAACCACATGGAGTTGCGGTCTTCCCATTTCAGCAGATGTTCCAGTTTATAATTGAAATGACTTATCAGTGAATCATGAAGATCTTTCGCATTGTATATATTTTGAATCACCACATTTTCTCCGGCCTTATAACTTTTAAGGAAATCGTCCGGTATAAAATTGGTATGCCTTGCTTTCAATTTAAGTTTAGAGGATGACGGCAGCATCAGGTATAGGAATGTTTTTATGCCGAAAATGGATTTATGTTGTTTTAAATAATGAAATATTTCATCGGCAAGGGTGAATAATTTCAGATGGTAAAGAAGCTCCTTAAAATAAAATCCGAAAAAATAATGGTAGCCGGTAAGTTCTTCATCAGCACCTTGTCCGTCGAGCAACACTGTAACATTCCGTTGCGCCAGTTCCATCACTTTAAACTGGGCATAAGGAGCAGTGGAAGGAACAGGTTCAGCATGTGCGGTTATGAAGGGATCTAAGTCGCGGAATAATGATGTTGCATCCGGCGTGGTGAAAAACATATTCGGGAGCCTCTCCTTGTATTCATTGATAAATATGCTTTCATCGCATGATTTTCCTTCGCCATAAACTGCAGAAAATGTGTGAATGTCTTTTTTGTTCAGTTTCTCCGAAATCACGGAAACGATACTGGAAGAATCGAGTCCGCCGCTTAAACATACTCCGACAGGTACATCACTTCTGAGCCTGAGAGCTACCGATGATTGGAACAAATCGAAAAATTCTGTTTCCGATCGAAATGGTTCTTTCAGATGATCGGCCAATTTATACCAGGATGAAATACTGACATTATTGTTCTTTATGATAATCTGATGACCATGGTTCAGTTTTTTAATATTTCTGAAAAAAGTATTTTCTGATTGGTCGGTACGGTTAAAAAGCAGGTAATCGAAAATGGC
>JAZDMF010000146.1:0-3626 GCA_043801235.1 Bacteroidota bacterium
TAAAGCTTGTTTTGCATAAGCCTCTGACAGGTCGACATACTTTTTCCAGTTTTTTCTTAAAATGGGACCATGTCCTGTGCATATGGCTGTTATTTCAAGTGGCCTGATTTTTTCAATTGCTTTCAGCATAAAACGACTGAAGGGTTTCAGTATTATATGAAAATAATATGTGAAAGCTTTATCGAAATCGCCGGCAAGGTCATCAAAAATGGCATCGCTGCAGTGATGTGCTCCAAACGAATCGCATGTAAACAATAATTTGTCTTCAGCAAGATAAGCATAAGTAGAATCGGGCCAGTGAAGATTGGGGGCACCAATAAATCTTATTTTCTTATTGCCGAGATCGAGTTCCTGTCCGTCTTTTACAATAATATTCGGGAATTCATAACCCAGAAGATCGGTCAGGTACCTTATTGTATTTCCGCTGCCAACAACTTTCGCATTGGGTGCAATCTTCAGCAGATTCCCTACGTTCCCGGAATGATCAGGTTCCGTGTGATTGCAGATGATGTATTCAATTTCTTCCGGATTGACGCAGCTTTTCAGCTTGGCAAGATACACATCCCGGAATTTTTCCTTGGTAGTTTCAACAATTGTTTTTTTCTGAGCATTGATAAAATAGGAATTGTACGATGTGCCCGCTTTGGTTTCCATTACTATATCGAACGTACGCAGATCGGGATCAAGCACACCAATCCACTTCACATCGGGAGTGATGTTGACGGTTTTAATATCATTCATAATGTATGTAAATTTTCTTCGGTATTAAAAATCCAGCTTCATCTGTGCAATTTCATCATCATCGTCAGATTTTGAAACGGAACCTTTCTTTTTTTTGTTTTTTGTCCAGGCAGTTTTATTAGGAGTTTTTTCTTTCTTTGAAATTTCTTCAACCGGTTTGGTAATTTCTTTGGATTCTTCTGTAACTGCAGGAACTTCCGGTTCATCTGCTGTTATAGGTTCCAGCGGAGTGATCAGGTCAACGAGATAGTCGGTAAGCCGTTTACCCTTTGCTTTATAACTTTTCACACCGATGAATTCTGCAAGGTTGATGGTATCGTTCCCGCGGTGTTTGTTTTTCACAGGAGTGTACATCACTTCTACCCTTGGCAATTTATCTGTAAAAACAAACAGCAGCCTTGAATCGGGATGCTCGCCAATGATGCTTGCTTTCTTTGCATTTGCGTCTACATTAAACCGCTTTACATAATATTTCTGCTGCTCACCATCCCACAGAATGGCCGATACAATAACATCGGGTTTGAATTTTTCAATGATCATCATGTCCTCATCAAAATGAGTCGACAGGTCGTAACCCAGCAGCTTGAATTCACCCGATGACATAATGGTAAGAATTTTTTCATCGCCGCTGAAAGCGCCAAGATATTTCCCGCGTTTTTCGGTATTCAGGCGCATTACAGTTTCATCATACCAGATGTCAAGATCGCCGAGAGTGGAAACACCTTCCCCTTTCAGAATAATTTTTCGTACGCTGTGCCGCGTAACAATATTGCCTATCGAATTTCTTCCTTTGATGGCGAGTTCGCTGAAATCCAGATCGAAACTTATTTTTTTCAGTTTGGGTTTGGGTCTGAGATGGACTGTTATCACTTCGGCCTCACCGTTAGGATTTGCCGTAAAATAAAGTACTTTAGAACTCTTGGTACCCCTTGTAAGGTCATACTCTTTATCACGGGTGATGCCGGTAACGGCAAAACGCTTCATCATAACATTTCCGCGGGGACCATCCTGGTATATCATATTGTATATGGTACGGTCGTCGTTTTTGAAAAACACATTTATATAAATGATATCGGTTCCCACAAAAACCTTATCGGAAACCTTAGTGATAATAAGAGTGCCGTCGCCCCTGAAAACAATGATGTCGTCAATGTCACTGCAGTCGCAAACATATTCATCCTTTTTCAGCGAAGTTCCTGCAAAACCTTCTTCCCTGTTCACGTAAAGTTTCTGGTTGGTTGCCACAACCCTGACTGCTTCAATAGTATCAAAATTCCTGATTTCTGTTTTGCGGGCACTGCCATCGCCATATTTCTCTTTGATCCGGTTGAAAAAAGCGATAGCATACTCAACAATATGTTCAAGGTGGTTTTCCACTTTTAACATTTCGCTCTCAAGTGATTTTATTACTTCGTTTGCTTTTGAGGTATCGTATTTTGAAATTCTCTTTATCTTTATTTCTGTAAGTTTCAGAATATCGTCGCGTGTAATTTCTCTGTAGAATTTTTTCTTGAATGGTTCGAGCCCTTTGTCAATTGCCTTTATCACGGCTTCCCATGTTTTACATTCCTCAATATCGCGGTAAATCCTTTTTTCAATAAATATTTTTTCAAGATTGGAAAACATAAGGTCTTCCATAAGTTCCTGCTTTTTTATTTCGAGTTCAAGTCGTAGCAGGTTTACAGTATTGTCAGTGCAAACATCAAGTATTTCTTTCACTCCGAGAAAACGAGGCTTGTCGTTTTCAATAACACAACAGTTGGGAGAAATAGAAACCTCGCAATCGGTGAAAGCATAAAGGGCGTCAATTGTCTGATCAGGAGAAACACCGGGAGCAAGATGAATAATGATCTCAACATTTTCAGCAGTGTTGTCCTCTATCTTCTTAATTTTTATTTTTCCTTTATCATTGGCAGAAACAATGCTTTCTATAAGGCTTGTTGTGTCTTTGCCAAAAGGTATTTCATTGATAACAAGGATTTTTTTATCAACCTGGTTAATTTTTGCCCTTACCCTTACTTTTCCACCTCGCAATCCGTCGTTATACTTTGAAACATCTATATATCCGCCGGTGGGAAAATCAGGATACAGTTCTGATTCCTGTCCGTTCAGAAGCCCAATGGAAGCATCGATAAGTTCAATAAAATTGTGAGGAAGAATTTTTGAGGCAAGACCCACTGCAATCCCCTCCACTCCCTGGTGAAGAAGCAAAGGGAATTTTACAGGAAGCGTAACGGGTTCTTTATTTCGCCCGTCGTATGAGGATTTCCACCGGGTAGTTTTCGGGTTGAATACAACTTCTAAAGCAAATTTTGACAGACGTGCTTCAATATAACGTGAAGCAGCAGCAGAATCGCCGGTATATATATTTCCCCAGTTTCCCTGTGTGTCAATAAGCAAATCTTTCTGCCCCATCTGTACCAATGCATCGCCAATGGATGCATCGCCATGAGGATGGTATTTCATAGTATGCCCAATAATGTTGGCAACCTTATTATAGCGGCCGTCATCCAGGTCTTTCATGGATTGAAGTATCCTGCGATGCACAGGTTTCAGCCCGTCGAACAGGTCGGGCACTGCACGCTCAAGAATAACATAAGAGGCGTAATCGAGAAACCAGGTCTGGTACATGCCTGAAAGCTGCATGGTTTGCTTCAGATCGCTGAGTTCGCCTTCTGCGCCGGAATCTTCCGAACCGTTGTTTTTTATCGTATCGTCAATATCACTCATTCTTTAAAAAGACATATACTGTCATCAGTCAATTGTCATTTGTAATTTGTAATTTATTTTGCCGACTGCCAATTGCCTACTGCTGACTTTAATATTTTATTCTTATATTTAACTTAAAGCTAAAAAAAGTCGTGCAAATATATATAAAAAACAAA
>JAZDMF010000159.1:0-26790 GCA_043801235.1 Bacteroidota bacterium
ATTGTTTTCATAATTATTATTATTTTTTTTGAATGTTATTCTACAAATATAAAAAAAATGATTAAACAAAACCATATTTATAAAATTATTTCTCTAAAAATTACTGCCCTAAATAAACAATCTTAACAAGATTTACTCATCAGGATAAAGCCATGCTGATTGCCCTTATAATGATTATAAATCAGGATATTTTTTATTTCCGAAGAGGTTGCTTGATAAACTGCTTCAGCAGGGACATGAATGCCTTGCAGAATATGTGAAGAGAACCATGTGGCAAAAGCCATAGCAGTAGGATATTCACCACATAAATTTTTAAAAGTAAAAACACCCTGATAGCCGAACAATATATTTTGAACCTTATGATACCAGGAATCTGTTCTGTTATCACCATTCAATCCCAGCATTAATGCATGAACATCCGAAGTCTTCAAATTGTTTCTTTCTAATAAATGTCTGATTTTTTCAATTACATCAGTTTCATCAGGAAAGCAAACCTGATCAACATCTTTTATCTCACAGAGAGCATTGACAGGTGAAGATTCAATTATAAACATGGAAGCGCCTTCGCCGCAAATGGTTCCTCTTGTATTGGAATTTAAAAGAGACAGGTTGGTTATCTCTTCCTCTTTAAACTGTCCTTCAAGGAATTCAATATTAAAATTCCAGTCAGAAATTTCTTCTACATTTCCAACAAGCAGAGAATCTGCTTCATTTTCTTCAAACAGAAGTTTTGCATCCATCAGTGCGCATTCAAAAGCAAGGCCCTTGTGGACATGGGTTGTGTTATAACCGGTGTTGTTGCTCATCAGCGAAAGCAAACCAGCCACTGCATTCGGGGTGCTCTGAACAAAATTTGTCGGAGTAAGAGAGCCTTCCTGGTAAACCTCTATCTGGTTTAAAAACTTCATGGAATCTTCCAGCCCGCCATTGGCGGTGCTTAAAATAATTCCATTGACAGAGGGATATTTCTTCAGCAAAGGCATTCCTGTTCCAATACCTATTCTTGAAGCTTTCCCCATTCTTCTTAAAATGCCTGCGGGAATTAATTCAGAATAATTCGGTTCCATTGCGAGGCATTTATTTCCGGTAATGACAGTAAACTTATTCTCAAACAAAGCCAGGTCGTACGTTTGCTGGGGCGATATGCAGGACAGGGCTTTTATGTACATAACAAAAATCCTTTTTAAAAAGTCCCAAGACCCAAATTCCAAGCCCCAAGTCCCAAGTAGATAATAATTATTAAAAGTTTGTTCAGGATTGAAGCAAGTATCTTTTTAAGTTCAAGTGATTCACTGACCAGATATTTGCATTTCTTTTTATCTCCAAGTTCAAGTCTATCGAATATCCTCAGAAAATAGTTTGATTCACGCATTTCTTTCAGCGAAATACCGACTTTTGTTCTTACATCAGGCTTTGTAGGTGAGCCCTGTGATTCTTCATAATTTGCTCCGCTTGAAGACGATGCTCTTAAAAGCTGCCTTTTTGAATCTATTGTTTCAATTGTATTCTTTACAGTACGAAGATAAATTATGATGTCTACTGCAAATTGCAATAATCTTTCGCAAAGGTCATTTTTGTTTTCCATATTAATAAATTAATCTTTTCTTGGGATTTGGAATTTGGGACTTGGGATTTGGGTCTTATTATTATTCAGTGTCATCAAATTTTACTAAAAATTAATGATGTACAGTTTCCGGCAAAGCCGAATGAATTGGATAAAACATGATTTATGTTTACACCCTGATTATACTCCTTTATTGGAGGAACATTAAATTGTTTGATCGGTGTATCGCAGTTTAGGCTTGGATACAACTCCTGATGATACATGCTTAAAACACTGAACACCGCTTCCACGGCTCCAGCTGCTCCAAGTGTATGTCCGGTAAATGATTTTGTTGAATTATAGGGAGGAACCTTTGAAAATATTTTTGTGAATCCTGTTAATTCAACACGATCGTTATTTTCTGTTCCCGTACCATGAGCATTTATGTAATTAATTTTGCCCGGGGCAAGATTGGCTGAAGCAAGCGCTTTATTAATGGCAATAGTAACTCCGATGGCATCATCCGAAAGTGAGGAAGTATGGAATGCATCGTTTGAATTACCGTATCCGGTAATTTGGGCATATATTTTTTTATCTTTTGCTGCCTCTTCCGATTCAAGAACAAGATAAGCTGCTCCTTCTCCAAGTGAAAGACCGTTGCGGTTTTCATCAAAGGGTTTGCACTGCTGTTCCGAAAGAATTTTCAATGCATTAAATCCATTCACCGTATATTTTGCAAGGCTGTCAACTCCACCGACTATAGCTCTTTTAACACGACCGGATTTGATATATTTTGCGCCAAGCATGATTGCATTTGCAGACGATGAGCAGGCTGTGTTGATGGTATCGGTAATTCCCTTCATTTTATATTTCTCAGCAATGCGAAGCGTATGGGCTCCGCAACCATAATAGGATAAAAAATCTGATGATTCCGATTTTAAATTTGCATCATTAAAAAGATTATCGTGCTCGCACATTCCTCCTACCGTGCTTGCTGAAATAAAAGCAGTATCGTCGGACGATAATTTTTCTGCATCAAGATTTGAATCGGCAACAGCTTCCCGGAAGGCTTTAAAGGCAAGCAGGCAGGTTCGGGTCAATCCATTGTCATCGTTCAGGTTCGTCAGTTTCCGAAGCTCATCATTGGAAGCATTCACCTCACCAAATAAAAATAATGATACGTATTTTGACTGAAAAAAAAATGGCTTCCTGATTCCCGATATTCCATTACGCAGGCAGTACAGGTTTTCATTCACATCTTTGCCAAGCGCAGAAATTATTCCGATACCGGTAATGAATACTTTGTTCATCCGGCTTTCCGAGGAGAATTCTCAATAATGTAATCGGCCATGGTATCAATATCAATCAGAACTTTTCTTCCCTCAGCCGTACTGTTCAATTTAATGCCGTACTCTCTTTCCAATAGAACGATCAGCTCTAAAGCATCTATGGAATCAAGGCCCAGCGATCCTCCGAAAAAAGGATCCTTATCGCCGATATCTTCAGGTTTTTTCTCAAGCAGATTCAGATATTGAATGATCTGCTCTTTCAGTTTTATTTTTAAAGTTTCCTTGTCCATTATAAATTCTTTATTAATGTCTCCTGTAACAAAAATATTCTGTTGCAATTTACAACAAATAATAATTTCAGAAATAATTATTTACAGGAAAGGAAGGGTCAGGCTTTTATTTCCCTAATTTTAATTTCGCCAGTTTTTTAAAAGCCTGTTTTTCCGTCTCGGCAATTTCAAGTAATATATCAGCGAGGCGGTTAAAATCTTCCTGTTTTGTTATGCGTCCTTTGTATATGCCTGCCATTTCAACGGCTGAAGAACGCCACAGATCACCGGCTCTGGTAAAATCTTCAGAAATTAAAATCAATTTATCTTCTTTCAGATGTTCCGCCGCTTTTTCAAGAAAGGCTGAATAAATAAAGCGAAAGCCCCCGCCACCGGTGCCAATTTCTTCCATCATCCTTACAATATGCGCGAGGTAAAAACCAGCCCTGCGCACACCCAGCTTATCGCGCCATTTGCGGATATGCCTTGATGTATATTTAATTCCTTTCACTCCTGCAATATTTCCGGGAATATGAAGCATGTCTCTAACATTTCTTTTAATGCCTTTGACAATCCCCTT
Organism: Bacteroidota bacterium; assembly: GCA_043801235.1. GTDB lineage: Bacteria > Bacteroidota > Bacteroidia > Bacteroidales > CG2-30-32-10 > DAOQAK01. The sequence goes on from JAZDMF010000159.1 coordinate 3,682, forward strand.
TTTCAGAAGCTCTGTATCGATCTGTTCAACATTCTCAGGAAAATAAATATGTCCCTTGGGTGCAAAAATTCCTTTGGCAAACCTTACCTTTTCTAATTCTTCAGCCGATAATTCAGTAACCGTTTCCATTACGGGATCACTGATCAGGTAACGCCCGTTCTCTTTTCCGTATATAATAATATTGTGGGCATTGAAATGAAAACGATATTCAACAGGAAGATAAATAAGGTTGTACACACCAACCTGACAACCTACGGGAACATCTTCAGCAATTTTTGAATCGAGATAATCCTGCGCAGCCAGATGATCGCTGAACTTTTTTCTTTTCACGGAAATTCTTAATGATTTACATGTTTTATTAAATACATTCCCTGGCAACGTGCGAAAGGAAACAGCTGGTCCGTTGTTCATTTTAATAAAAGGAATATGAATATAAAACAAGCCAGAGCCCATACCAAATGCCAGCGGCTCGTTCATAAAATCAAGGCCATGGTAACGCAAAAGGCTTGTGGTTACTCCGTTTTCGCAATGAGCTGATTGAATATGATTAAAATTTACGGGCATTTTTCCTACAAAAAACTTTTTAGTATTCGGCAATAGTCATCTTCGTTCATTATTGCACCGAAGTACGAACAATTACGAATTTACGAAGTACAAATCACTTCGTAAGTTCGCTACAAATTCGTACTTCGGTGGCTTCAGCGTTCCAAAATCTATCATCCTTTTATATCTTAAACTTCAGAATTGTTGGTAAAAATTCTTTAATTATCTTTATTTACAAGTATTTATTTTAGATTATCAATAAATATATCTCATTTCTCATCCTTTGAAATTCTTTAGTTCGTCAATGCTGATGTCAAATGCTTTTGCATAAATTAAAAGTTTATTATCCGGAAGTTTGTTAAATACTGAGGGTTTCAAATGCCGTTTAACAGAAAACTTCCAGAAACCTGTGTAACCTGAAAGTATTCCTATATCCATCAGGCGGAGTTCCATAAAATAAAATACCGGACTTTTCCTTCCCTCGTTAACTTCTGCTTTCGCCTCTTCAACCCTTCGTTTCACTTCATCCCAGGCAATATTTAAAGCATCTGTTTTCACACTCCAGCCGGTACTCAATTCTGCTTCATATTTTCCATCGCTGTTCTTTGCGTAACAAAGCTCACGGGTATAATTGACAAGTGCGCTCTTATCCTGCGGAACCTCTTTTTTTTTCATTTAGCAAACGGTAAGTAAGCTGAAAACATAGGAAAACCTTGCGCTTTCAGGAACTGCCAGCAATATCTTCTGTCCTTTTTTAAGATTCCCTTCATAAAGCAATTCTTCCAGCATCAGGTAAATGGATCCTGCGCCCACATTGCCTTTAGTACGAAGGTTGGTAAACCATTTTTCTTTGGGAATAGGAGTTCCGTTCATTTCAAGTATTTCTGCTATCTTACTTTCAAAGAAATAACTTGATAAGTGTGGAAGAAGAAAATCAATTTCATTTACATTTTGTCCTTTTTCCTGAAGTATCTCACTCAGTTTTTTAAAACCAAGCTGCACAACATTTTCACGAAGCGATTTTATATCCTGCTTGATGCTTAATACAGACTTTGAAATTATTTCCAGAGGAGAAAAATCCATATAACTTTTTATGCTGCCGTCGGGCTGTTTGTCGGCTGCCATGCACATGCAGGTTTCTTTAGTGCTTGCGAAGGAACATGCTTCTATCCATTCCACTTTTAATGAGACAGCATCAGGATTTTTTTTCGTTTCCATAAGAAACGCTCCGGCACCGTCAGACAGCATCCATCGTATAAATTCTTTCTCAAAGGAAACATAAGGGTTTTCTTCCAGTTCAGCCAGATGCAAAGCTTCTTCTTCAAATGTATCAGCCCTGAGAATTCTTGACAATCTTTCTGAGCCTGTGGAAACAGCTTTTTTCTTTTCACCGGTTTTTAATGAAAGATAAGCATATTTGAAAGCGTGCATTCCCGAACAGCAGACACCGGCCGGAGAAACAACTTCGATATGTCCCGTTTCCGGCAAATATCCGTGTACCATAACAGCATGGGAAGGCATCCACTGGTCGGGCGTGGAAGTACCGCAACTTAACAAATCGACTTCCCTGATTTCATCTGGGATTTTTTTAAACAATTCTTTCACTGCAAGAGCCACCATCTGGGAATTAGTATGCGTAGCTACCCCCTCCTTATCGATAGCATAATAACGACATTCAATGCCATTATTCCGAAGTACAATCTTTCTGGATTTCGAAGGTTTTCCATTAATCTTTCCCAGATAATCCTCCATTTCCTCATTCGTCACAGGCTTATTCGGTAAAAATTTCGATATCCTTGTTATGTAAACATCATTCATTCTGCTTCTCTTTTCTTTTTACACCGCAAAAATATTGTTTTTTTCGTTTTATCGAAGCAATTTGAAAAGGTCTTACAAATAAATAATAAATCGGTAAAACAACAGGAGCTACAAAAAACATGGCTATCAGCAGGTAATACTTAAAAAGCTTGACATAAAAAGTTCTTTTGCCTGCCGTTGTTCCCTTCCTTTTTATCAGGGATGCAAATTTTAAAAATATTTTCTTTCCTCTCAGTTCAATAAAAAGAACATCGGTTCCAATTCGGATAAGTCCGGTGTCAAGAATTTTCTTCTGAAGGCCGATATATGATTTTTCACTAAAAGCCCTGAACACAATTTCCCCGAATACATTGGCACTTTTAATATCTTTTTCGCTAATGCCCGGGAGAGGAAATATTTTCAAATATCTTTTCTTTTTGCCTGAGAGCATCCAGTCAAGTATGGTAATAGCACTGATGGTATTATTGGTTTTGTCAATCAGGGGAATGTTGCCCACCAAACTCCCGCCCGCATTATGTATAAATTCTTTTATCCGTTCCTGTGAATTCAGCCACATATTCCTTGCCCCAATGATAGTAACCACAGGCTTATCTTTTAATAGTAACAAAAACTTTTCATTATGAAATAATGAAGTGGTTGGAATGGATGGCGAAAGGTACCATGGCTGGTAACCCACTATTACCAGGTCATAATCGGTTGACTGAAAATTAATGGGTACAAGTTCATTCTTCTCTTCAAGGACAGATTCGGGCATGGTATTAAAAAATTCCTTACTTGTCCATGGAAAAGGATAAGGTTTTTTCGGAAATATTTTAATCCTGTCGATCAGGGCAGCTTCAAAGGGCAATAGGAAGTTATCAATGATCTCATCAAGTTGACCAGATTGAGAATAATTTATAACTAATATTTTTTTCATTATATCTGACAAAATACATTCAACACCTCTGGTGTTGCTTTTCTTGATTTATTTGCATTTTTTATTCATATTAAATCTCTTCGGGATTTTTCCTTTTTATTTTTTCTCCAAGTCTCCACATTTGACTTTTGACATTTTGCCTGTCGGCAGACAGTTTGACATCTGACATAATTTTTTACTTTTTCCTGTTATAAAAAGACTTCCTTGATTTTCTGTTTACATCAGTATGATGGATTTTTTTATTTCCAAAGCAATAGCTTTTTCAATTCCAGGAATACAGGCATCACATATTTTCATAACATTCAATTAATGAATTCATAATTTTATTTATTTCCCCGGCTGTGGGAATTTCTTTTGACAGAGCTTCTTTATAATATTCAACGGCTTTATTATAGTTTTCATGCTTTAAATAATAATTTCCTGACAAGGCATAAACAAAGTAATATCGGGGGTTCGATGCAATCAGCTTTGTGATTGTTGCTTCATCAATATCACCACAATCATCGCAATCCATGTTGTTTAAAATTTCATCCCTGATTTTTTTATACAGAATAAATTTCTTGTAATTTTCCGAATACAAAAATGTATCTTCGGGAATCATAAGTTCCTGTACTGAAATTTCATTATTTTGTTTCATGCCCGGACAGGAATCAAAGATCTTTTTCAGGTCATATCCCACATATTCCCCAAGCTGATAAGGATTTGAAGAAACCCATGCATAAAGTTTAACAGGATCAAAAATAACTGAATGATGTGCGATCAGCTGGTTTACGGCTTTTTCGTTACCCATTCCGATGTTCTTCTCATCAATCCCTTTTTGGTCTCTCAATATTTCAGCTGCTCCGAAATAATTGAGTTTGGAATATTTAGCCAGTAATTGTGCAACCCGTTTGTACCGATACATTGATGCGCTATTCTTAATGTTTTCAATATTCAGATTTTCATTTTTAAATGTGTCGCCCTGAAAATGATTGGCGCAGATGATATAATCATTTTCAGTTGAAAACATATCTGTTGAGTTGATCGATTTTTCAATAATCACAGCTTTCTTGTCCTGAGCAGAGCCGATAAGCAATGATTCCGAAACAAAAGATTCCCTGCTCTTTGCAATTTTATATGCTTCATCGATATTTGAGGCATATTGCAAAATTTCACGCGCAATAATAGAGATCGGGGTTTTGAAGCCAAAAGGAATATCGGATTTTGCAGCATTGATGGTAACTGTCAAACCCTTTTCATTCATTCCCGAAACCACACCGATCATTCCTCCCCAGGTTACGAACATGAATTTATTGCCCTTGTCGGGCTTGTAAAAACACACTATTTTATTTTCAGCGAATTCATCACCTGCATAGAAATCAAAATTCCTTCCCACAATAAACGAGCTGTCTTCTGCAGCACTTCCCCATGAAGCAAAAGAAGTGCATCCCACCATGTTCATGTTCTGCAGTGCGTGGCCAATATCGTGCGCAGCATGATAATTCAGGATTCGCTGATAGGCAGGACCAATGAATTCAAATTCAGATGAAGTGGCATAAGAAACACCCAGTATTTCGAGCAGGTATTCCTTATCAACATGCTCGTCAATATCCCTGGCAAACCATGCAACGATATATTTCAGAAAATTTAAATAAAATTCAGATGGAATCATTTTTTTTATCTGGGTGACGAACGCCTTTTCCTGTTCATATATCAGTTCTTTTGTTAAAACGCCATTCATAACGCCCCTTTCAAAAGGCCCGCCTTCAACATACATTTCCCATAAACCGTTATTGTTCTTTCGCAGCCAATTGTTTTTACATATATAAAAATCCTTTTCAACTTCCGTCCTTTCATATTTCAGAATTTCTGTATTGGCAGGAACAGGTGGTTTGATGATGACAGCCATCTTAAAATAGATTAAAAAAGCGATGGCCAGCAGCAAAAAAACAGAAAGAACAATTGCAGTTCGTTTTAATATTTTTTTGAATCGATGCATTAATTACGATCTCTTTTTATTATATAAAGTAAATTCGATGTCCGCTTTGTGTTATCAATAACATCCACATTCATTCCATTTGCAGAAGCGATTTCTTTAATTCTGGAACTTGATGTAAAAAACATCTTTTCTTCACCAAACTTATTGAAGCCTGTCCCTTTTGAAAATAACTCTGTGAAAACGGTCACTTTGTGACGTTTCTTTAATTCATTATCGCCATCACGAACAATTATAAAACCATCGTCGTTCAAACTTTTAAAACATTTCTCCATCAAATGCTTCTGCCTGTCCTCGCTTATATAATGAAGTATGTCGCTTAAAACAAAAACATCTGTTTTCTCAAAATCAATGTTCGTTGCATCTCCGTATATAAATTTTACCCGATCGCATTTTGAAACACAATTCCCAGCTACTTCAATTTTGCTTTTATCATAATCAATTCCTGTTATCCTGCGTTTTCCGGAAACAAAATTAAGCATATATGCAAGGTAACCATACCCGCAACCAATATCGATTATTGAAGCATTCCGGGGAATCAGGCGATCATATAGTTCATAATTATTCTCAAACTTCAGTTTAATCTTCACATACCATTCCAGCACCGGGCCTTTGTAAATATAATTTCGAACTACTTTATTCCTGTTATATTTCGGAGTTCCACATTCTTCTGCCAGCTTGGAATACTCTGCTTTGAAGAATTTAAAAACAGATTTTGTCCGTGCTATATATTCACTGCCAAAAAGAACATCATTTGCATCAATCCGTTTGCAAATCTTCAATGTGACTATGCCGTATTTCAGGATGTTCTCTCCTTTGCTCATTCCATCCCCTGAACCATGCAATATTACAGGAACAATATCTAATTTCAGATTTCCAGCTATTTGAAAAATACTTTTATGAAAGCGTTTAATTTTTGAATCTCCCGAACAACTTCCTTCAGGAAAAGCCAAAATTGAATATCCATCTTGTATCTTTTGCTTGAATTGTTCGATTCTGTTTTGGGAAAAATCAGAAATATGATAAATATCCATATACCTGAACACATAACTTAATACAGGAAAACTTCCAATCCGATTATTTGTTAATACAATTGTTTTAGAATGTAATTTCAGCAAAAACAATACATCTATACATGACTGATGATTGGAAATTATCAGTGCTGGTTCTCTGAAATTTTCCTTACAGGGATTCAATATTCGTTTTCTTACATTAATCATCATAAAAGTCTCAAGTGTGCAAAAAGCCTTTATCAAATAGTGCATGATTCGCTTTTTGAATTTGTTTTTCACAGGAAGTATGAACACTGCCAGGAAAAACATGCAGTTGGACAGGCATGCGAATATAAAAAACAAAAAGGCGATAAAGGTGAAAATCAAATCCCAGATAGTATAGGGCAATCTTCCTTTTTTTGCATTATCACTGGTAATAAAATAAAACAGGACAGGTTTTATAATATAGGATACCATAACGACTGAAAACAAACCGAAAACAGTAATTAAAGCAATGGAATTAAGCGCTGGATGCTTCGCAATTATAAGCACACCAACCCCCACTATTGTTGTGAAGGAGGATAAGAAAATAGATGTTTTATAAGAAGACAACTCATTGCGTCCATATTTATAATCAAGCAAAAGCCCGCGCACCATCAGGATGCTATAATCCACACCCAATCCAAATACAAAAGTTGACACAATAATATTAAAGATATTAAATTTAATACCGAACAACCCCATAAAACCTAATATGAGCAACCAGCTTATATACATGGGAACAGAGGCAATAATTCCGATTTCAATTCTGCCAAAAGAGAAAATGACAAAAAGCGTAATGAAAAGCAGGCACATTTCAACCAATGCATTGAAATCAGTATTTATGTTTTCAACAAAGCTGCTTGTGATAATTTGTTTATCGAATACCACCGTATTATTTTGAGCTGCAAATGCTTTAAAAACCTTGTCCTTATTTTCGCTTTTTACTTTTACAAGCGACAAAACCATCGACATTTCGGGTCTTTCGGTAATTCTGTCTGCAAAAAATGTTTTTACAATCTGTGCAAATTTATCCGGCGGAAGAGATTCGTATTTTTTATACAGGCAAGTATAAAACTCATTAAATGCATCTTTTGAAAATCCGATCTGATGACTGAAGATCAGTATTGATTCCTTTAATTGATCCTGTTTGTCCTTTGTCCAATAGGCCTCCCAATCTGCTATCCGTTCTTTCTGGACAGAATCAGCAATCAGCAGGGGACTGACAGACGAATATTTAATAATTATATTTTCCTTTTTAAGAGCTTCCAATTCTGCCGAATTCCGCGCATCATTTGCCAGCGCATCATTAATGTCTTTCCCCATTGATACAACAAATACTGATTTTAAGGAAATATCATTCAGCCGGTTGATCTTTTGTTCAGTTAATGCCATTTTCTCAGAAAGAAAATTCAGCTTATTCATGTCCTTTTCAAACTCAACATCTTTATAGTAAAACAGAGAAACAATTATTGAAATAAGAATGGCAGTGATAAAATATTTATTTTTTTCAAAGGGGAAGTCAGCAATTTTATCAATTAATTTTTTCAAAACGCTATCCTTATGCACAGGCTTTTTATAAGTAATAAAATGAGGTAAAAAAACCAGGGAAAAAGCAGCCGCGCCTAGCACGCTTATTGCAGCAAACAATCCCAAATCCTGCAATACCTCTGACTGTACAAATAATAAACTTAAAAATGCCGTAGCGGATGATATGGAACAAAGTATTATTGCCTGGCTCATATCTTTAAGCATATCCTCGACAGACTCCTTGTATTTGTATATGCTGCATATATACAGGGCGTAATCCACAATGATTCCCAGTAATACAGAACCGATACCAAATGCAATGACCGATATCGAGGTTTTGAATGCACAAATAATAGCCATTGCAAGCGCACCGCCAAACACGGCAGGCAGAAAGCTAATTAGTGGAATACTAATCTTCCTGAAATACCATGCAATAAATATGAAAATAATCAGGAGTGAAATAGTAACACTCCATGCAATATCTTGTTTTATCTGCTTGGCATTTCCGACAGCCACTGCGGCTGCGCCAAAATAATCAATAGTAATGCTGTCCTGGAATTTCGCCGAAAAATGAGTGATCAATACATCCAGCTTTTCAACAAATGCAGCATTATTATCAGTTTCACTGGTCGGAAAAACAGGATTTATAAAGATCAGCAGGTTTTTCCTGCCCTTTTCAAAAATATGCCCATTGTACACTTCATAATTTTCATCAAATTGAAGTTGTTTTAACTTATTCAATACAATTGAGCTGATGCCAACGGGATCCCTCCGGATGTACTTTTTCATAATAAAGCCTGAGGGAGAAAGTATTGTCCGGTAATTTTTTTCGAGGGAATGTTTAATTGTTGTGTCAGTTATCAGGCTATCTATTCTTACATAATCGCTTTCGTCAAGGAATAAGGGTAAATACGAATAAAAAACTTCCACGACTTCCGTCATTACACTATCATTTATTTTCCATGTAATGTCTTTTACATATCTTGAAAATGAACCTGATTGAAGCGAATCGGCAAATTCATCAGCGCACAAAATAAGTTTGTCCGGATCGTCAGTGGAGGTATCGGCACAGCTGACTAAAAAAATTATTTTATCGGAAGTTTTTAAATGCTTAACAACATAAGAAAGTTTTTTATTATTACCCGGTGCTGCTTTCGATATGTCTTCTTCCATCTGGATTTTTGAAGCAAAATAGAATGCCGACAAGAACACAACCGAAAGCAAAACAAACAGTAAAATACGTCGTTTGAATAAAAACCTGTATAATAAAATAAAAAAAAATGACATAATTACAACATATTACCTGCCTGACTTTCTGAAAAAATGCAAGATCAAAAACATAAGTAATCCTGAAACAAGCGCCAGGGTAACGGCAAAAATAATACTGCCTGCAATGTATTGAATAAAATTGCTTTTTACAAAATCAAAAGTAATCGTTGATACCGTACCTATGTTGCTTACGCCACAACCCAATACCAAGCCTCCCATCAGATAACTAATATAAAGCACCAGCGGAAGAATCGGGGCAATGCTGATATTAGCAGCAACAATGACAATGGCTTTATTTAACCGGAAAACATAAGCCAGTGCAATGGCAGTAATCAACTGATAACCCCAAATGGGAACAATTCCCATAAATACTCCAAACATTACTGAAAGAACAATTTTGGTATTGGAATCTTTTGATGCCAGAATATTATTTTTAATGAATTCCCTGACCGATTTCCTGTTTATGCTTCTAAGATACTTTAAGGGCTTTACCAAAAAAACCGTTACGAAAAAAAACAAAATATTCAGCAGGGTGATCCTTGCAAAATCCCTGAATGGCCGGAAGTGAGTAATGCGTTTTTCCGGAACAGGATAATCGACGTTAATCGGGACAGAAATTATTCTGGTTTTTTTCCATGCCATTTTCACCAATACCTCGTACTCGAACTCATATTTTCCTGAAAAAAAAAGCATTTTTTCAATCCTGTTCAATGGATACAACCTGTATCCCGTTTGTGTATCGGATAATTTACAGTCAGTAAAAAAATAAAACCAGAAATTGGAAAAACGATTGGCGATTTTGCTTTTTTCGGGAATGTTTTTAAGGTTTAAATTACGGACTCCTACCACAAATGAGTCGGGTTCTTTTTCAACACGGTCAATAAATAAACAAAGTTCCTCAGGATTATGTTGCCCGTCGGAATCAATCGTTATTGCATAAGTATAGCCTTTTTTAACAGCTTTTTTAAACCCGGTTTTCAGTGCAAATCCTTTACCCCTGTTTCGTTTGTAACTGATAATTTCAATACCCTCAGATTTCTTCAAAATATCCATTGTGGCATCCGTGGAACCGTCATTAACAACAATAATATTTCCGGTAAATGCTGACACTCCTGCGATCACCTGCTCAAGCGTACAGCAGTTATTATAGGTTGGAACAACCACACAACATTTAAGTTGGTTAAACTTTGAATTATACTCATTCCGGTCCATATGGTTTTCAGGGTTCACACTGTAAAAATAATTATTATTGTGAATCAGGAATCAATTTAAATAAAAGCAGCAGCGATTTTGCTGAAGGTTTGAACTTTACAACCTTTGAAAGAAAGTAGTACATTGAAGGGTTCTTTTTGTCCACACATTTTATTGTACATTTGCACATAACAGGATAAACCTTAATCTTCACGGGAATTTAAAAATAATTCTACATTTACATTTTGTTATTAAATACCTGACAAATGAGCCTAGTTGAGTTACATAAAAAATTGCCTTTATATCGTTTTTCTATCGGAACATTAGTCTTCCTGGTATTTTTCATTTTTATTACAACACCTGCCATTGCGCAACAGACCGTAATCAAAGGTAAAGTTTCCGATGCTTCTACTTTTGAGCCTGTTGCTTTCGTTGATGTATATTTTAAAAACACATCCATCGGATGCAGAACAGGTTTTGACGGCAGGTTTGAAATTTCCACGAATACACCTCTTGACTCGCTCACAGTACGGTTCCTTGGCTATATTTCATTAACAAAACCCATAATAAAAGGCGATACACAAATTGTAGATTTTCAGCTGGCCCCTTCCGCATTAAGTCTTAACGAACTGGTAATATTGCCCGGAGAAAATCCTGCTGTCACTCTTCTGAAAAAAGTCTGGGCAAAGAAAGATTCCAATAACATGGCAAATCTCACAGCCTGTCAATACGAACGCTACTCAATAACTCAGGTTTACCTCAGAAAACTTTTCGAAAGTTCCAAAGATACTGTCCTTACAAAAAACTCTCAGGATACCGCTGTCGAAAGTTTCTCTCTTGAAAAGCAGGAAGCCCATATTTCAGCAACTCCTGTTTATGTAAATGAAGCCGTTGCCGATGTGTTTTTTATCAAATCACCCTTAAGAGAAAAAGTTTTGGTAAAAGGTTCCTCAACAAAAAGTCTGGCAAATATTGAGACCGAAATGGTATCCCAGCTTATTCAGAAAAGCATCATGTACAATTTCAATGATAATTACATTATTATCCTGGATAAAAATTTTATATCTCCCATTTCCTCCGGCGGATTATTCTATTACAAATATTATCTTACCGACAGCATGTATATTGACGGCAAATACTGCTACGAAATACAGGTAAAAGCGAAACGTAAAGAAGATCTGGCTTTCAATGGTTATATATGGATAAATGATACCACATTCGCATTGAAAAGAATATCCGTTGAACTTGGCAAAGAAGCCAATATAAATTTTGTGAAACGAATAAAAATTCAGCAGGATCTTGTACCTACAACTGAAAATGCATGGATTCCACAAAAAACAAGAATTATGGCCGATGCCGTAAATATTTTCATCAGTGCATATTCAGCAAATAGCAATATCGTTGTAAACCATCCGAAAATATTATCTTTTTATGATAAGGAAATTGAAATCAGCGATACCGCCTATGATCTTTCCGAGCAAAACTGGAAATTATACCGGCCCGGATCGCTTGCCAATACTGACAGCCTTGCCATTCACAAGATAGACTCCCTGAAAAAAAGATTTTCCGTAAAACTGCTTACCGCATTGGTTAATATGTCCATCAAAGGTTATGTAAACCTTGGAAAGATTGAGCTTGGCCCTTACCTGTACGTTTACCGGCACAATGAAATTGAAGGCAATCGCTTCAGGCTGGGTTTTCTCACCAACTCATCATTCAGCAAACAATGGATATTCAAAGGATATGTGGCGTACGGCACAACCGATAATAAGATAAAGTACAACGGGCAGATGGAGAAATTCCTTTCACGCAAAAGCTGGTCGAAAGCCGGTGTGCAATATTCAGAAGATATAGAAAATCTCGGCGCTGTTGATGAATTTTACAACAACAGTTCTTTTACGTCTCTGGCATCATCTTTTGGCGGATCTGATAAACTGAATCAGATAAAGCTGGGTCGTTGCTGGGTAGAATCCGATATATTCAGGGGGTTTACTCAAAAAGTAATTTTTCTGAACAAGCAAATTTCACCGCTGAGCAAAGATTATTATTTCGCTTATTTTACTGATGCCGAAAAAATAAATACCCGCTCAGATATCACTCTCTCAGAAATCACATTTCTATCCATATACCAGCCTAAAGCAACATTTATTGTTGATAAAAACAACCGTTTTCCTGTAGTATTAAAGAAGGCCCCTGTATTTACTTTTAATTATACCCTGGGCATTAAAAATATTTTACAAAGCAGGTTCAGTTACCATAAGGCCTCGCTGGAAATAAAACACAACATATCATTAGGCGGATGGGGTAGCTTTATTTATGATATGCAGCTTTCAAAAGTGTTTTCTCCCCTGCCCTATCCCATGCTTGATTTCCTTGCAGGAAACGAAAGCATTTTCAGATCGGACAGAATGTACAACCTGATGAATTATGGCGAATTTGTTGCCGATCAAACCGCTGAGTTATATTGCACCTATCATATGGAAGGTCTTATTTTTGATAAATTTCCTTTATTAAAAAAACTCGGATTTCGTTCAGTTGCCTCTGCACACCTTGCTTACGGAAGCTTTGATGAAAAGAAAAACGGCACGTACAGCAGTTCAAACCCAACAGGAATACTGCCCGTATGCAATATTTCAGGAGATACACTTACAGGGTTTAATACATTTATTAAAGATAAGCCTTATATTGAAATATCATACGGTGTTGAAAACATCTTTCGGTTTTTCAGAATTGATGCCATACACCGCCTTACTTACCTGAACAATACAGATGCGCGAAAGTTTGGAATTAAGATCAGTGCGGCCTTCCGTTTCTGATAAACAGGATGAATCATACGCTTCATTTGGAATTAAGCTTAGGACAAAAAAGAGTTTTACCGTATTAAAACTACTTTATTGGTGAGTGTTTGATCGGATGTTGTCAGTATGCAATAGTACATTCCTTCTTCAAGATCGTTTCCATTTAATTCTAAACTATAATCACCTGCCTGCTGAAATTGATTTATCAGGATTTTCACTTCTTTGCCTGTATAATCAAACATCTGAACCTTTATATTATCATCCTTGGTCAGAGAATATGCAATTGTTAAATCTGAGACGAAAGGATTGGGGTAACATTTCAGGCTTAATAGATTTGTCTCGGCAATTTCAATATCCGTTTTATCATCATAAAAGACCGGCTGTGTCCATGCTTTTTTCTTTCCGATTCCAATAATTCCATTATCCTCCAGTTCAACCCTGACATATTTTTCATCAGTCCTGCTGAAACCGGCTTCCGAGTTTTTGGTCTCTTTAAGAATTGTCCCATACTCTCCGATGAATTTGATTTTTGAACAATTAGAACATGATATGGAAATTTCATCCTCATGAACATTAAAATTAGTAATATCGATCCCTGTGGATGCATAGAAATCTCCGCGTTTTAAGGCGGTATAAACAGAGTCTTTCTCCAAAGAACTTAATTTTAACATAATCCAACCTGCATCTATCATGGGTATCATGTCTGCCTCAGCTGTTTTATGCATATCATCAGCAGCTGTTCCGTAAATCCTTATATTGTTGCTCAGCAGGTAATCCCATATCTCAATGTTTATGGGTGCAAACTTAGCTGTTGAAGCATTGAATATTTCAATAAAATCAGGACGGTTAAGTTCATCAAAATAATTTATAGGATATGTCCAATCCGGGCCGTATTCCATTTTAACAGGATGGTTGAACTGCACAAGCCCTCCCTGTGATTTGATAGAATCGACCGCCTGCTGTGCAGTGAACCCATCAGCATTTACAGTATGGTCAACAAATAATCCGTTTATATGTTTTGAGAACGTGTATTCTTCGGCATTGATGCAAATCAAACCGGGAAGATTAATACTATCTGCGGGAGTCATTATGTTATGATCGCTTATGAATAATATTTCATATCCCCTGCTTTTATATTCAGTTGCCACTTCAAAAGGCGATAGTTTCCCATCACTTCTTGTGCTGTGGCAATGCAACTGAGTTTTATAATAGCGCACAGTCTGCGTATAAATATTTGCACAGTTCATTACTAAAATAAACAAAACACAAGAAATTGATTTCATTACCCTCAAAATAATATGCTCTGAATAATAAACGAATTTGAAAACGATAATATTGCCGTGAGAATGCTCAAATGCCTTATTTTTCTGCATACGGCATGAAACCATCTTTTAACTAAATAAAATCAGCAGTTAGCTTACTCTCAAAAAAGAGAAGAAACTCCTGTTTAAGACAGGTCTTTCTAACCGGAGTTTTTTAAAATTCATTCACGAATTCAACTCCATAAATTTTTAAAAAATCCGAAAGTAAAAATGCTATTTCGGAACATCAGGAATCCTGAAAAGGAAATGAAAATGGGAAAATGCAGGAAAAACCATCCATGATTTTCACGACAGGAAAGTATAATCAGAGCAAAAAATGTCTGGATATATTTTGAAAAAATAAAAGACAATGACTAACTATACTATAACCTGTCATAATTTGAGTTTTGTATTTTTTTTTACTCACTCTGAATCCCTCTCTGTGAGCATATAGTGAATATGATGTAAAACTCAAATTATGATCATGCATGGTATAACAGATTATTGAAGAAATATTTCCCGTAAGAAATAGCTGGTAATATTATTTTGCAGTAAATACCGTATCTGAAATTTCAACATTAAGTTTCTTATTCTGAAATTCCAGTAAAGTATAATCACCTTCTGTTTCAATCATTTTTATCTTGGAAACAGAGAGGTCTTTTTTATCAAAATATAAATCAACCTGTGAAAGCATTTCCAGAAGTTTCGCTGACTTTGGAATCATTTTCAAATAATAACTTTGTTCGTTTTCCATGTATGTTATTATGTATTCTTTGGAAAAGGCAGATATTTTTCCCTGGAGAAAGTTAAACATCATAACGCCTAACTCTTTAAATATTTCACTTGATTGAGTTTCATATTGTTTTTTTCCGCCGTCGTCCTTAATAAACACTTTATTCTTCGTAAAAATTATAAGATAAGAATAAGGATCCGTATATTCCCATCGGATACACACCGGTTTCTTATACCAGAAATGTCCTTTGGAAATTATTTTTTCCGTTAACATGTTTTGGTTTTTTTCCTGAACAAAATCACATTGGATAGATTTCGTACTCTTGGATGACCACTCTAATTTATTTTTAAATCCCGTACTGTCTGTCATTGCAACAAGAGTATCCTGAGAATATAATGTTGATACAGCAACGAAATAAAATAAAAACAAAAACAGTATTTCACATGCCCAATTTCTTTTCATATGTCAGTAACTATTAAGGTACAAAAAAATCTATTCTGCATTTTGCAAAACATATGCCAGTAATGCATACTTTCAGAGAATGAACAAAATTAAAATAATAAAGCACAAGCCGTGAAAACAAAAAACGGGTAAGAATGAAAAGCTGTTTGAAAATTAGAAACGAATTTATCTTTTTTTCTTATGCATCATTAACTTTATTGAATAAATAGGGCAATCCCGTAAATTCACCGCAGGTAATAAGCGACCCAATGGTAACTCCAAGCACTCCGTGCAGGTTTGTATTCTGCCCGGTCAAAAAGAAATTCGGAATTTTAGTTTTGGGTAGAATAAAAGTTTTCATCGGGTTGGTTGAATCTTTCATAATTCCGTATATTGAACCTTTTGCAGTAGCGGTGTAATCCCTGTATGTAAGCGGAGTGGATGTGTAATATGTTTTAATTTTACTCCTGCAACCGGGGAATTTTTTTTCAATTTCATCTAAAAATTTTTCGGCCTTTTGACACTTGTACTCTTTATATTTTTCTCCTCTTTTCTCAACCGTTGTATTTTCCCACTGCTTCAGTTCATCATATTTCAGATATGTGATGGCTACCATGGAATCGGCATATGCATCCGATTTGCTGTTAGCCGGTGTGTACAACATATACCCATAAGGCCATGGCACATTGTCGTAAATTTTTGCGCCCCAGGTGTTTTCATCCTCGTTATGATAATAATTGTAATTCAGATAGGGAAATTCGTTCTCTTTAAACACGATGTACAGTGAAAAAATGGAGATTGTATGATCTATTGAGTTAATACGGTTAACATATGCCTTGCGTATTTGCTTTGATGTAAGCATTTCAAAAGTTCTTACCGGGTGGATATTGGAAATAAACTGTTTTCCTCTTATCTGTTCTTTATTTGCAAGCTCCGCATATTCCATCAGCTGATCGTTCGCATCCATTCCGAACTTTACCACTTCGGCATTTTTTATTATAATTCCTCCGGCTGCAACAATTGACTCCGCAAGGATATCGGCAATCTGATGACCGCCGTCAACAAAACGCCATGCACTTTCAATCAATGAATTGTTTATGACAGCATGAAGATAAATAGGATTTGTTTCAGGAAGGCCGCCATGCAATGGATTCAGGCCGGCCAGGACATTCTGAAGTTTTTTATTGGGAGTGATGTCTGCAATTATATCATAAGTATTCAGTGAAAAATATTTCATGCGCGACATGAACTCAATATCCCTGGTATTGAAAATAAAATCATCCAGCGATGCGCGTATTTCCTTCAGCAGATTGACGTAATCAACAATAGCTTTTCTTTCATTGGGAAAAGATTGTTGCAGTGTGTCAATAAATAATTCGTATCCCTGTGCATATTTATATTCCTCGCCGGCAATATGTATCAGGTCAAAGCAGTCAACATCCAGTTTCTTCATTTTTAATTTCCCTGTCAGGCCGAAATATTTAAAGAGCTGCCACAATATCTGGCCTTCGTCAAGCGAACCAATATAATGCATACCTGTGTCAAATATGCATTTATTCCGGGTGAAAGTTTGAAGGCATCCCCCAATCTGGCTGTTTTTCTCAACAATGCAAACACTGTAACCTTCCCTGCTCAATATGAAACCTGAAAGCAAACCGCCCAACCCGCTACCTGCAATTACAACATCATACATAATTTCTAAGTTAATTTTTTCTGATTCTATCCACAAGATAATTTAGCCCGAGCAATTCACCGCATGTCATTACGGCACCTATGGTAACGCCCAATATACCATGAACATTCAGGTTTTGCCCGGTAAAGAACAAATTGGGTATTTTTGTTCTGGGCATAATAAGCGTTTTCAACGGATTATTATAATCCTTCATCATTCCATAAGCCGAACCCTGCGGGGTTCCTGTATAATCGCGGTATGTCAATGGGGTAGAAGTATAGTAATTCTTTATTTTGTTTCTGATTCCGGGGATTTTTTTCTCAACTGCATCCAGAAGTTTTTCTGCTTTCTGCTTCTTGAATTCAATGTAATCACTTCCCCTGTTTTCAACAAACGTATTCTCCCATTTCTTCACTTCCTCATATGACATGTACGTTAAAACTATTAGTCCGTCAGCAAAGTTCAGGCCTTTTGAACTGGCGGGTGTATACATCATAAAGGACTGAGGCCATTTGTTTTTATCGAAGATGGACGCCACCCACACAGAGCTATCGTTATAAACATAATTGTTATAATTTCTGTAAGGAAGGGCATTTTCCTTTAATACAACATATAACGAAAAGAACGAAATTGAATTTTCCGTTTGTTTCACTCGTTCCCTGAATGCTTTGGTGAAATAAGCATCATCAATTAACTGCAGTGTATTTTGCGGATGTATGTTTGAAATGAAATTCCTTCCTTCAACAACCTCACCGTTTTCCAGAAAAACATATTTTGCAGAACCATTTTCAACTTCTATCTTTTTCACATTGGCTTCCGGTATAATATCACCACCGTTCTTTTTAATGGTTTCCGTCAATAGCGAAACCATCTGTGCACTGCCGTCAACCAGCCTCCATGAACTGGATATTAAAGAATAAGTAATCAGCGAATGTATATACAAGGGCGTTTTTTCGGCAACTCCCGCATATAACATGTTATTCCCGGCAAGAACATTCTGAAGAATTTCATTCTTCGTTACAGACTGAATATATTCAAATGCGCTTTCTCTGTATAGGTTAGTGTAATCGGGGTTTTGCCTCTTGAGCTCAAGATTGTACAGCGGAAACTGATTGCATAAATCTTTGAGTTTCCAAAGATAATTATTTATTCCTTTTTTTTCAGCCGGAAACTCCTCTGTCAGAGTTTCAATAAAATTCTCTTCTCCCTGAGCAAAACGATATTCCTTATCACGAAAGTTGATGACTTCAAAGCCGTCCATATCCATTCGCTTCAGCTTCAATTTATCCATGATCCCGAAGTACCTGAAATACCTGTTTAAAATCTGTCCTTCGGCCAAACCTTCAGTATAATTCAATCCTGTATTAAAAATACATTTCTCACGGGCAAACACCTGCAGGCAGCCACCCGTTTTTTTATTCTTCTCAACAATACATACATTATAACCTTCACGTGAAAGAATGTTCCCGCACAGCAAACCACCCAAACCTCCGCCAATAATTACAACATCATATTTATTCATACTTAGACTTCTTTCTTATTACATAAATCAGGTTTGATGTAAACCATGAATGATCAATTATCTGCATGGTCATTCTGTGATTACATGTTATCTCTCTGATTTTTTCTTTAGAGGTAAAAAAATATTTGTCCGTTTTTCTGATATTAAATCCGGTAAATGATGAGAATAACTCGGTATAAATAGTACCCCGGTGTCGTCTTTTCAGGGATTGTTCAGCATCCCGAATGATAATCATTCCATTTTCATTCAGGTTATTAATACAATTAACTATAAGCTGCTCCTGTTTTTCTTCGTTAAAGTAATGCAGAACATCAAGTAAAATAAATGCATCGCTTTTTGTTATTTCATATTTTAAAATATCGGAATGGACAAAACAGATATTTTCGTTTCTTGAAACGCAATTTTTTGCAATTTCTATCTTGTTTCTGTCATAATCCACACCTGTAATTTTTCTTCTTTCTGACACAATACCCAGCACGAATGAAAGAAATCCGTAACCGCAGCCCATATCAATAATTACCGCATCGCGCGGAAGAAGATTATTGAACAGCTCGTAATTATTTTCCTGTTTTATTTTAATCCGGGAATACCATTCAAGCACAGGACCTTTGTAAATAAAGTTCCTGGCAATTTTTTTTCCATAGTACTTCGGCGTTCCGTATTCTTCAACCATCTTCACATATTCAGACCTGTAGAATTTTAAAATTGATTTTGCCCTCTCTGAATAATCGTTTCCGTAGCTTGTGTCCGACGGTTTTATCCTGCCGTAAATTTTCATAGTAATGGTGCCGCTTTTCAGGAAATTCTCACCTTTGTTCATGCAATCGCCCACACCATGTATTATTATCGGAACTATTTCCAGATTTAGCTGCTCGGCAACAACAAATGCGCCTTTATGAAAGCGGGTAATTTTTGTATCTTCCGAACGGCTGCCCTCGGGAAATATCAATATGGAATATCCATCCTTAATTCGGTTTTCAAGTTTCTTTATTATTTTTTCATAACCGTCGGAAATATTATAAAAATCAAGATAACGGATCACTATGCTGTATACAGGATTGTTCCATACCCATTTGTTTGTGATCACAATCATTTTCGGATGCAGCATAAGCAGCAGCAGTAAATCAATATGCGACTGGTGGTTTGAAAGAATAAGCGCAGGTTTCCTGAGATCTTCCTTGCTTATGTTGATTATTTTCTTTTTCACATTGAACATAAGGTAAACCTCAAACCTGCATAAACCCATCATCATATAATGCATGATGACTTTCTTTACTTTTCTTCTGACCGGTAAAATAAGTATAAAAGGCAGCAGCAGGTTCAGCGTCAGACAACCGCCGATAAATACAGAGAAAGCTATGACAGTAAAAATAAAATCTGAAAAAGACATGGGCTTTCTTCTTTTTCCTGACTTAGCCAATGTCAGAAACCGGAACAAGGCAGGCTGAATTGTAAAACACACAAGCAATACAACCAGCAATCCGCTTGTTAAAATCAGTGCCAGAGAATTCATTTCTGAATTTTTCAGTAAAAGCAGCGCCCCGACACTAATGATTCCTGTTATAAATGATAATAATACAAATGCCTTACCTGAAATGAACTCACCTGCGCCAAATTTATAATCCTGAATCAAACCCCGTATAGTTAAAATACTGAACTCAGCGCCCAAACCAAATATAAGTGCAGGAAGAAAAATGTCAAGAGTATCGGATGAAAGTCCAAATAAATCCATTAAACCTGAAGTCCACAACCATCCCGTAAACAACGGCAAAGAAACAATAATGACCAACTCTATCCTGCCATAGAAATAGGCAAGCCCCAAAGGTATTATGATCATATACAGGTAAAACAGCGAATCAGAATAAACTTCCTTTTCAAAAGTATTGTTACCAATTCCTATCAGAAACCCGGCTGAAATCAATAAAATAATTATGACCGGAATCAAGCCGTAATGAAAGGGATACAGTGCAATTTTGTCAAGAAGACCCTGTCTTGCTTTTGTATCAGATGGTTTTCCCCGATTTATCAGATGAGGCAGAAACACTAATGAAAATAATGAAGCACCCAAAACGCTGATGAATACATAAAATCCGATTTCCTGTAATAGATCATGACCTGTTAACATCAAACAAAAAAATGGTGTTGATGTTGTCAGGGAGCGCTGTGTCAGTGAAATGATCGCTTCCTTCAGAATAACTTCAAAATTTTCTTTTGTTCCCAATAACCGAATCGTGAATATGGAATAGCTGCAGGTAAATAAAGTTATTGCAGAACCTATTATAAATGCCGCATGTGAAATATCTGAATTGAAAGCTGAGATAATAATACACGCCAAAGCTCCGCCAAATAAAACGGGGAGCATACCAGCCAATGAATTGACCATGTTTCTGAAAAGCCATGCCATCAGCAACATCATCAGCAGAAAAGGAAGGGCCAGGAATTGAATTTGGTTTATTTCAATATTCAATTTAGAAATAAAAAATGAGAAAGCCAGAACAATGGCTGAAAGGGAAAACCATAAAAAAATTTTATGCTTATTGAAAAACCAATATGTTTGAATTAGAAAAACTATCATTTTCCCTTCTGAATTTTACCGGGTCCGGATATTATTTTTGATCGTCAAAAATACCAATTTCCCTCAGGAAGCCAAATAATCTTTTATTATCTCCCGTGCAAAAAAACACTTCAGAAAAAATTCTTTTCCGTTATTATAATGTAAAAATAGATAATATTTCAAAACCTCAAAACCGTAAAAAGAGAATTAAACAATGTGCGTTTTTTATTTACCAAATGAACCCAACTATCTATTTATCAAGCGTTAACGCATATGAATAAATTTCATGCAAGTTACTTTTTCCTGTCGATATTTTTTGTATTTTTGCAAACCTTATAAGATATACACATACTTCAGAATTTTATTTCCTCCACTGAAAGTAAAAAAAAATATAATGGAATTTGCATTAGTCACCGGCGGATCCAGGGGTATAGGAAAAGCAATCTGTATTAAACTATCCGGAATGGGTTACCATGTTCTTATCAATTACAAATCCAATATTGAAGAAGCGGACAAAACCCTTGAAACTATCAATGCAAACGGCGGAAGCGGTGAAATACTCAAGTTTGATGTTTCCAAACCCGATGACATTGAAAATGCTATGAACGGCTGGACTGAAAAAAATCCGGGCAGCTATATTGAAGTGCTGGTAAATAATGCAGGAATCCGCAAGGATACTCTTATGATATGGATGGAGAATGAACAATGGTTTGATGTGATAAATACAAACCTCAACGGATTCATGTACGTTACCCGAAAAGTTTTGAAAGAAATGCTTATTAAGAAATACGGACGGATCGTGAATGTGGTATCTTTATCAGGAATAAAAGGATTGCCCGGACAGGTAAATTATTCGGCTGCCAAAGGCGGCATTATTGCAGCAACGAAAGCACTGGCCCAGGAAGTGGGAAAGAAACAGGTAACAGTGAATGCTGTTGCTCCCGGTTTTATCAAGACCGATATGACCAGCGGACTGAATGAAGAAGAATTGAAGAAACTTATACCCCTGAACAGGTTCGGGTTGCCGGAAGAAGTGGCAGACGTAGTTTGTTTTCTTGCATCTGAAAAAGCTTCATACATTACCGGTGAAGTTATTTCAGTGAATGGCGGTATTTATACATAATATCAAAAATATTTTAAAAGACAGAAGAGAAGAGGATAAATATAGAAAAGAGCAAATAGAAAATAGAAGAAAGCAAATAGAAAAAATATTTGGAAAATAGTAAAAATAATTTTACAGAAATTATGACAGAACGGCTTTTAGTATTTGCCCATGATATGAATTTATAAAATATTCTGTGCTCCTCAGGCGGGAAACAGCGAACTCAATAAAAAATGAAGAACCATATTTTCTCTATTCTCTTTACTGTTTGCTATTTGCTATTGACCACATGACTTATCAAATACTCTAAATAATTAATAAATATAAATGAATAGAGTTGTAATTACCGGCATAGGCATTTATTCTACAATAGGCAAAAACCTTGAAGAGGTTAAGGATTCATTATACAATGGAAAGTCAGGGATCACACTGAACCAGGAAAGAAAAGACTATGGCTATCAGTCAGGGTTGACAGGATATATAGAACGGCCTCAGCTTAAAAACCTGCTTGACAGGAGAGCAAGGGTAAGCATGCCCGAACAGGCTGAATTTGCTTATATTTCAACACTGGAAGCTCTGAAGAATGCCAACATTGAACAAAAATACCTGGATGAAAATACTGTCGGAATAATTTTCGGAAACGACAGCTCCACACCTCCTGTTATTAATGCTGTGGACATCATCCGTGAAAAAAGGGATACCCAGCTTGTGGG
>JAZDMF010000264.1:0-3190 GCA_043801235.1 Bacteroidota bacterium
CTGTGACCGTAACACCCCAAGGTTTCGCCACCAGCACCTTCAAAATAAGTCGATGTCGTATCAAAAAATGCGTATTCCGCTGATGTTGGCCACCAAATCCGCCAGCATGCTGGCATAGCAATCCGCTGCATGATGGCCACCCCAATAAACCTTTAGAAAAACCTTTAGTAAATAACCTTGATTTTAATCGGAGCGAAGCGACGGTTGTTAGTTTTTATGCCTTTTAAGCAGAAAAGGAAAGTGGCCGTGTTGTGGGTACTGTGAATAATCCGATTTTTGGATTATTCAAGCGATTGTGAAACTGTGGTAAGCGTTTCACAGCGATGTTTGCTGTGAAAGGGTTTCCACAGGCTTCACATAAGCGGCAGTATCCACAACCTAAATGTCTTTTTTCCGATTAGTATTAGAAAGAACTGTTGTTATTGTAAGAAAATTAAATTTATATATCAACCTGCACCTGCATGGTCAAACTATTCTTCGCTTGATTTTATGTCAACAGATTTTAAGATTTTGCGCATAGACTCGCCTTTAAGTTCTATTTTATAAGCATTATGAAACAGTCTGTCACAAATTGCATCTGCAATAGTTGGGTCGCCAATAATTTCGTACCAGTTTTTTATTGGTATCTGGCTGCCGATTAATATTGATGAGGTAAGGTTTCTGTCTTCAACAATTTCAAGAAAATCTTTTCTTTCTGTTTCTGTCATGGGGCTTAAACCAATATCATCTATAACAAGGACTTGAAACCTTGATAATCTGGCAAGCTGTCTTGCATAACTGTTGTCAGCTCTTGCCTGAAACAAGGTATTAAACAATCTTGGCGCTCTTGTGTATAAAACGCTGTAACCGTGCCTTGTTGCGCAATTACCAAGGGCGCAGACCATGAAACTTTTGCCTATGCCTGTAGGCCCGCTGATTAAAACATTTTGATGATTATATATCCATTTGCAATTAGATAGTTCTAAAATAATCTTTTTATGCAGGCCTCTTTGCTGACGGTAATCAATGTCTTCTATGCAGGCATTTTGTTTAAATTTTGCATTACACAAAAGCCGTTTAAGTTTCAAGTCGTCCCTGTAGGTGTTTTCTGCATCAATAAGCAGTCCGATGAATTCATCGTTTGTTAGATCGTTGCTTTTGGCAGAATTACCCATTAAATCTTTATAAGTTTTAGACATCCCAAAAAACCTCATGGTTTCCATCTTTGAAACTGTAGCTTCATTTAACATTGTTACGCTCCCTGGAACAATTGTTCCCCTGGAAGCAATCGCTTCAGCAATTGCTCCTTTAATTTAACAATTTACTGTTATTTGGCGATTGGTTATCGCCGTAATAATCTTTACCTCTAACATTTTCGTGTGACGGTAAAACCAACGCTGAATCTTTATTATTAGTAAACAAATCCTCCTGTTTGCCTAAATTGTTTTCAAGTATTCGTTTTACACTTTTAAAAGAATAGGTATGGAAATTAATAGCACGTTTACACGCATTTTCCATACGATCGGCTGAATACAAATTTGTCAGCCTTAGCAGCCCAAGGCAAGATCTATAACCCTGTTCAGGATATTTACGCGTTTCAAGAATGTTCTTTACCATTTCTTTTGTGTGCTGTCCTGTTTTTTCTGCCCAAGACATTATTCTTGACGGATTCCATTCTAAATACTTTTGATGTGATTTCGGCATATGTTCTTTTCTTGTTGTATGTTTGTACTTTTCAAAGCTTCTGGCATAGCTTAACTGGCTTTTGGAATTGAAAAATATTTCTACAACATTATCAGTAAGCCTTACATCAAGCTGTTCACGCAAAAGCTGATACGGTACGCTGTAATAATGTTTATCGACCTCAATATGATAATCTATGTTTACCCTGCACTTTTTCCATTCCGTGTATTCGTAGCGTTTTTCAGGAAGCGGCAAAGCTGCAGGCTTATCCAATTCTTCAAATACTTCCTTGCGGCTTTTATTAATCTTTTTCATCTTGCGATTATTAAGTTTTAAAAGCAGCTCTTTTATTGCAACATTTAGCTCAGCCAAACCGAAAAACTTACGGTTCCTTAAAGATGCCATTATCCAGCGTTTGGCTATCAATACACCAACTTCAACTTTTGCTTTATCTTTCGGCGTATGCGGCCTGGCAGGAATAACTGCAAAATTATAATGTTCAGCCATGCAAGTATATGCTGAATTTATATCAGGTTCATACCTGCAGGCTTTTGTTATTGCACTTTTTAAGTTATCAGGTACGCCAATATGGGGAACGCAGCCAAAATATTCAAAAGCTCTAACATGTGACATAAGCCATTCACGGCTTGTTTGCGATAAACTTGCTTCAGCGTAAGTATAATTACTTGCGCCCCAGACACCTAAAAACATATCTACACCGATAACCTCGCCAGTTGTGCGGTCTATTATGCTTAATCCTGCACCATAATCAAGAAACAGTTTTTCGCCGGCTTTATGATCCTGGCGCATACTGATTCTTTGTTTCTTTTTCCAGATTAAATACAGCTCATCAAAATAACTGTACTGATACCCTTCTTTGTCTTCTGCCTTGTATTCTTCCCATAATAAGGCCATTGTTACATTTGGTTTTTTTAATTCATCGTGAATATACTGCCAGTCAGGCTCGTGCTCGTGTTTAAACTTTTTGTAACCGCTGAATTTATTGGAAAATAATAATTTAGCTTCAAGTTCAGCATCGTTTAAATACTTATCTTTTGACCAATCTACACCTACAGATTGTGCCCTCTTAAAATATTTTGAAACAGTGTCGCGGCTTACACCAGTACTAATTGTTGTTTGACGGTTACTAAATTTCTTTTCATACTTCAATCTTAAAATTTCTTTGATTTTTCGCATAGATACCCTTTCCTGTGCCATGTAGAATCCTCCCTCACGAGTTTAATCCAATAATTAAGGCACCTCAAACAAAAGGATTCCCATTGCTGGATTTATTAAATTCTACACAGCGTACTTGTAGTTTATTGATATTGTCAAGCGATTGCTTTCAAGGTTATTTATTTGCCCAGGTTTGGGATTTAAGGTTTATCTTTTTGGTTTGTTTTTTTGGCTGGCTAACTTACAACAATTTGCTATGCCAGCATGCAGCGGATTGGGTGGCCAACATCCCAGCGGATTGGGTGGCCAGCATGCTGGCGGAATAGGTGGCCAACATGCAGCGGATTATGCA
>JAZDMF010000279.1:0-15208 GCA_043801235.1 Bacteroidota bacterium
AAGGTTGTGCCTAATATATTATGAACAGTCATCCATAAATGTTTTTCCCGGCTCAATAGATCTGATGCATAAATGTGATTCATGATTCCTGTGAACGGCAAACAAATAACTGAAACAAGCATTCCACATGAAACGAAAGCACGTCTATTGAATTTTTTATTATTTTTCATTCAGTATATTGTTAAAGTACATTGCGATGCAAAGATATATAAATATTTTAGTAATATGCAATACATAGTACTAAAATATTTTGTCAAAATTTTTAATATTCTGATTATCAGGAAGAAAATTATACCAATTGTTTCCCGATAAAATCGGGATTACAATGGTTAATGCCGATCTACAATATATTTAGTCCATACTTTTGGACTATTATATATTTAGAATCGGTATTAATCAACAATTATTTTTCCTGTATGGATTTTTTTACCTGAGGTGACTTTGATAAGGTATATTCCTTTAACAGAAGGAGGGATGATTGTGAAAATACTCATGTTATCATTGAAGGAAAATGAATCGACAGTTTTTCCAGTGAAATCAATAACTTCAATCAATATTTTATCATATGATGCATGAGGTATTTCAATATAAACAATGTTAGCGCTGACAGGGTTTGGATAGATTTTAAGTTTTGTATTTTCGTTTTTGTATTCTGAAATTCCAACATGAACATAGCAATTGCCGGGAATGCTGTCATCAAGCCAGGCAAGCCTGTTTCGAATCCATTTCTTTAAGGAGTGAATTTCTCCATCATATGTTGTTGCTAAAGGACTGGGGTTTGGCCATACATAAACGCCCAGAATTGGCCACATTTCAAAATTTCGTGTCTGTCCTTCGTTAATGTATGTTGCAACGGAATCAATAAAGTGAAAAATATAAGTTGTGTCAAGCACATTGTTGCGAAGGTATTCCCATCTGCACTGAAGTTTTCCTGTAAAGTTTGTATCAAGCATCAGGCGGTGCCACCAGTTGGGGAGCTGCCACCAGTCATCGGGGCATACATCACCGAATTTGTATGCCCATCCGGTAAAATCGTAACCTGAGCAATAGTCGGCATTCCACCATGCAAGATCAAAATCCCATGCAGGACCTATATGTAATTTTCCCCCATTGCTTTCTTTGTCCTTATGCAGAAAAGTGCTCAGCCTGTAACCATCCACATTTTTACTTATTTCGTTAATGATGAAATAATCTATAAAAGAATTTACACCGATATATTTTTTGTATCCGATGGAAGTATCGGCAAAATAAACACTGTTCAATGCTGTTTCAAAGCTGTCTACATAAGCCAGAATGTAATCTTTCTGTTGCTGCACAATATCTGCAGCTTTCGGATATTCGTACTGGAAAAAAATTGACTGTCCCTGTGTTGTTGACATGGGAGGATAGTTTGAAACCCAGCCATCGCCGCCGCTGCCGGTCTGTTTGTCAATTTTAAATATGTACCCGCCGGTCAGGTCGTCTCCGCTTATCTCATTGGAATCAAGCTTTGCAATATCCACCCTGTTTGAATCTTTTTTGATTTTTTCAGTGAACATATAAACACCCTGGTATTCATCGTTAAGCACAAACTCGCAATACCGCGTGCGAGGTGCATAATGTCCGAGAAATGAAGAGAAGTTATAAGCAAGGCAGTTTCGCATCATGGTTTTATCGGAGTAATTTGCAAGAAGGCACCAGTCGCTTTCAGAGGGCATGCCTAATAGTACAGCATTGGAATCATTTCCTGAAGCATCGCGGGTTTCAAGTCCATACGATTTTTTAGGAAACATCTGCGAACTGGACCCCCGCAGTTCAATTCCTATCCATCCGTTGTATGAATTACAATTATCAGTTAAATAATTTCTGATGCCGTAACCATTATCAATAATACCCATGTGGGCAGTAATTTTTGGATCATCCACTATCTGCTGCCCTGATGTGTTTATAACAACAATTGGAATATCGGATGAATAAAAGGAAAAAACCGTAGCAGGGTTATTACCAAATGTTATGCTCCAGTTGTTATGTACTCCCCAGTCGGCCCATGCATAGGTATCATAAACACGAAGAATCCATATGCCATTCGGATTTTGTCCGTTATTTACTTTTCCCAAACTTCCCATGGGTCTGAAGTCACCTGTGAATGGTGCCCAGTTGCTCACGATTGAAGAAGATGCATCGCTTCGCAGGCAGGTGTTCGTGAAATTATCACCATCATATCCAACGCCAGTGAAAAGAAGAACCGATGTTCCATCGGGTGCAACAAGTGAAACCTGGAGATCCGCATCCCATGTATGAATAATATCCAGGCAAACGGATTCAAGTCCGAAATTTATTGTATCGATGGATGAGGGCAATCCGCTGACATAAATAGGGAAATCAATACTTGTTCCGTCATCGGGAATGGTGTCACCCGTACCAAAATAACTCTGACTCTGTGAGGAAAAATAATTTAAAAAGAAAAATAAAGTTATATATAAAGTTCTGTTCTTCATCAGAAATTTTTTGCCTTTCTTTCAAAATATGCTTTAGGATGGTCGCAAACAGGGCAGTTTTCAAGCGCCTTTTTTCCTTTATGCACATGTCCGCATTTACGGCAAACCCATTCAGTTTCTGTATCATCTTCAAATACTTTATTTCCTTCAATATTTTCCAGAAGTTTCAAAAATCTTTTTTCATGATCGGCTTCGATTTTTGCAATTAACCTGAAAGCTGTTGCAATTTTCGGGAAGCCTTCTTTGGCAGCAATTTCAGAGAATTCAGGATACAGTGTTGTCCATTCTTCATTTTCTCCGGAAGCAGCAGCTTTAAGATTTTCAGCAGTAGTGCCGATTTTGCCGGCAGGGTAAGTGGCTGTTATTTCAACCATATTTCCTTCAAGGAATTTGAAAAATATTTTTGCATGTTGTTCTTCATTCAGCACTGTTTCCATAAATAGTGCCGCAATCTGTTCATATCCTTCGTTCTTTGCTGCTTTTGAAAAGAAAGTGTACCTGTTCTTTGCCTGCGATTCACCTGCAAATGCTTTTAAGAGATTTTTCTCTGTATTTGTACCGGTAAGGCTCATAGATGTATTTTTAAATTTTTATCATAATTACAACGGCTAAATTAAGAATAAATGGAATAAAAAAAAACTCCGGATAAAAAATATCCGGAGCAAAAAAAATGGAGGTTGATTGTAGTGCAATATTCTAAATCAAATAGCGAATATGTCATTCTGAGAAATATCACTCTGAGAAATGTCAGCCTGAGGGATAGTTTATCGAAGCTTAATCGAAGTGTGATCTAAGAATGACTGGATATGACAATGCTTTTCATACTTCGACGCGCTATTTGTCGGGAAGGTAAGCGCAGCATAACTTATAATTTAGATTTAACTGAGAAGAAGTTTTTTATTTTCCTTCAATCCAGTTTATGATTTTTTCGCATTTCGGGCTTTCTTTTGGTTTGACCATATCAACAAGGTTTCCATTCTCATCAATCATATACTTCTGAAAATTCCATGTAACAGGAGCGTCCATCACACCATTCTCTTCTTTCGATGTCAGCCATTTGTACAGAGGATGAATGGAATCGCCTTTCACCGAAATTTTAGACATCATCTGAAAAGTCACCCCGTAATTCCTTGTGCAGAACGCTTGAATAGTATCATCGCTTCCGGGTTCCTGCCACAGAAAATTATTGGCAGGGAAACCAATGATAACAAATTTATCACTGCCATAAGTTTCATAAAGTTCTTCCAGGTCTTTATACTGCGTAGTGAAGCCGCATTTAGATGCAGTGTTAACTATCAGAACTTTCTTCCCTTTCAGCGAGATGAAATCAAATTCTTTTCCGTCGATAGTTGTAGCTTTGAAATCATAAAATGTTTTCAAATCCTGCGCTGCAGTTATAACTGGCAAAGCAAGGATTGCGGTCAGAAATATTTTAGGTTTCATATTTATAATTTTTAATAGGTTATTGTACATATTGCAAAGTTAAGTTTAAATAATGCTAATTTGGATTTATTATAAATAATTTTTTTTAACAATTAAGTTGTACATGCCCTGAATCCTACATTTAATAATTTTAACCATAATTATTATGAGAAAAAATCAATTTAATATATTAAAATTTCTAATTTTGGTTTATCGATTTATATAAATGGCCGGGTTCGTAAATAAAATCGGATTCTTTCTGGCTGGTAACCAGAAAGATATAGTAATTGAAAATAAAATTTTCAATATAGTTGCTTTTCTTGCATCGTTTACCTGTTTTTCATCATTTACCATTAATCTTTTTGTTGGATTTCCTCTGTTTTTCAACATTCTTCTGCTGGTATGCGGATTTGTTTTTGGCTTGTTTTTTTATTTGTCAACCTATAGGAGGATAACGAGGCCATTGGAAATACCTATGCAATTTATTGCCATTTCTTTACTCACCGTGGTATGGTTTTTCAATCAGGGAATTGAAGGATCCGGAACATTTTATTTTTTCCTTGTGACATTCGCCTTCATATACAGTAACTCGCATAAGAAATACTGGACGATACTGCTTATCTACCTTGTTCTTGTATCAATTCTTGTATTTATTGATTATTTCAATCCGGAATTAATGTTGCAATATCCAAGTAAAAATTCGCAAATACTTGATTTATCTGCCAATATGATTATTTCATTAGCCATCCTTGGATTCACTACAATTTTACTAAAACAGAATTACGATAAAGAACGTATAAAAGTTGAGCAGCATGCAGAAGAGTTGAAAAACCTGAATGCGACCAAGGACAAATTTTTCTCCATTATTTCGCATGATTTGAGAAATCCTTTTAATAACTTATTAGGGCTTTCACGACAGCTATTGGCGAATCTGGATAAATATTCATCCCCTGAAATTCGAGAAAGAGTTACTCTCATAGAAGAATCGTCAAAGCGGGGATATGAATTACTGGAAAACATGCTGGAATGGTCAATGTCGCAAACCGGTAGTATTCAATTCAAGTCTTCGGAGCTAAATCTTCTTAGCGTAATTCAGGAATGTTTTCTGGTGCTTGAAAATCAGGTAGTGAATAAAAAAATCATTTTCATCACAGAAGTTGATAAGAAAATCTACATAAAGGCTGATTATAATATGTTGAAGAGTATTATCCGGAACCTGCTTACAAATGCTTTGAAATATTCACATCCGGCAAGCTCGATAATCATAAGGTCGGAATACAAAACGGAAAATGAAATTGAAATATCAGTAAAAGATGATGGAGTAGGAATTCCGGAAGAAGAAATAATAAAATTATTCAGAATTGACACCAAGTATTCCACACCGGGTACTTCAAATGAATTTGGTACAGGCCTTGGCTTAATACTGTGCAAAGAATTTGTTGAAAAGCACAATGGAAAAATCTGGGTTGAAAGCAAATTGAATTCTGGGAGCACCTTTAAATTTACCCTGCCGAGATAATTACTTTTTAACTTAAGATTTTTTGTTTATTTCGGAGTCCAGAATAATAAGCCTCCGGAGGCCAGTACAGAGGCTAAGGGAAGCCATGAAAAAAACAAGGAGTTTACTTCATTAAATCTTCTGCAATCATGTATCCATGAGCTGTTGCATAGATAATGGATCGGGTGTGCCCTGAGCAATCGCCAATAAATTTCAGGTTAGGATACAGTTCATTATTCAGCATGTTGGAGTAGAATTTAATTTCAGGAGCATATACAAGGTTGTCGGAGTTTGCAATTCCGGGAATAACTTCATTTAAATGTTCAACAAAATCAACAATGCTTTCAATGATTCTGCGCGGAAATGCAAGGTTAATATCTCCGAGAATAAATTTTTCCTTTTCAAGGGTAGGGTGAACACGGTACAGGTTTTTTGTGCGCTTTGAATCTTTAAAATGCTGGTAAGTCTGGAGTATTACTTTCCCCTGACCGGCAAGAAGGTTTGACATTTTTGCAATGTGCGAGCCGTATCCGGTGGGATCATTGAAAGGCTCGGTAAGCTGAATGGTGGCAAGAATGGCGAAATTGGTGTTTTTGCTTTTTTCTTTCAGTTTAGCATGACCGTTCACTGTTGTAAAATCGCCATAATTTTCAAGCACAACAAAACCTGAAGGATTATTGCAGAAAGTGCGTACGATATATCCTGTGCGGCTTTTATACCTTACCTTGAACTCATACATTTCGCGGTTCAGGTCAGCTACAATATGATCAGGGAGTTCAAAGCGGATCCCAAGATCTACTTTTGTATTATCGATGATCAGCTTAGGCGATTTTTTCATGATGGTTTTTATCAGCGGATGCCCGCTGCGGCCAACAGCGACCACTGCTTTGTCAAATAATTCAGAACTATTGATCTTTATTTGTCCGTTGGATCTTTCTACTGATGTTACATTGAAATTAAAATGAAAATGTATGTTTTTGTTCGATTTGAAATTCTCATAAATGCTGTACAAAACTTCTTTCAACTGATCGGTTCCAATATGGTAAAAATCAGCGTTGACAGGCTGAAATCCTTTAGTGTAAAACTTTTTGTAATAGTCGGTGTTGCCGAAGGATGTGCCTCTTTCCACATTTTTATTGTCGGTGTGGTTGATGTAAAAATCAACAAGTTTTTTCTGCAGCATGATATCGATATCAATATCGCCGCCCATTTCCTTTGATACAAAAAGTTTTCCGTCGGCGCGTATTCCCGAAATGCTTGAAGAATAGATATCGCTGCTTTTTTCAAAAACATGAATTTCATGCCCCGAATCCTTAATGCGTTCCATAAAACCTATGGCTGCTGCGCCAAAACCAATGATTGCGATTCTCATAATGAAGTTTTTTCTTTGTAAAAATAGAAAATCTTTTTGAATAGCGAAGCCCTTAATCGGCAGTTGGCAGTCTCAGTCTGCAACAGACTGCCGGAGCGACCTTCCATTTTCCAAAGGGCATTGACTGGACGAGGGAAAGAGAATAGAATTGTTTATTATTGGCATTTAAATTTTTCATGCATGTTTTAATGTGAAACCTTATAGTTGTTAAAGTTGAAATAGGGGTAATGAGTCTGCCCTGAAAAGGCTCTTTCACTGAAGCGCAAAAAAACGAAAAATATAATTGTATAATTTATTGCAATTCATTTCTTAGTGTATCTCTGTGTTCTCCATGTCTCAGTGGTTTTTTTATTTTTTGACTTTTCGGACTGTACTCAATAATACAGCGACACAATCGATGCACGGCAAGCTGAGAGAAAATATATTTTTTGTAAATGACTTTTCTTAATGCTAACGACTGACTGATAATTGTCCCGCCCTGATGGAAAATTATTTATATATTTACCATCTGTGGTGGATTATAAAAATTAGAAATTCCTGATGAATCAAGGAGGTATATCATGAAAAACATTATTTTATTAGCCGTAGGCGTCATTCTGATCGCAACAGGAATCATTTGTTACTTTGCGATCGAGACTGCAACGGTGCAAATTAACGGGAACCTGATGCACGACGCTGCCTCGAAAAATTTAGCCAGATACATTTTCGGTGGCGGGGTGGGCGGCCTGGGGGCCATCTTCACACTAGGTGGGCTGATCGGTATGGCCCGTAGAAAGCAACAAGCCAAGCGGAACCAATATATCTTGCAAAACGGTGTAGATGCAGTGGGCACTGTAACTTTCGCGGATAAGAATTACTATTTGACCGTGAACAACCGCCCTATCTATTCCATACTTGAATACACCTATCAGGACAAAGCTGGCAACCAGCACACAAGAAGGATAAATAACTTCAATAGCGAAATAATGATTCGCATGCAGATTCAGGTTGGCGCCAAAATCGCGATCAAGTATTCTGCCCAAAATCCAGGAGAAAGCGTCATCCCTGTTGGTTAGCGGGTAAAACAGCATATAACTTGCTTTTTTTGCAATCGGGCGTTTGTCCTCGCCTGCACTGACCTAGACGATTTAGACAACTGCTTCGCCAGCGCACCTGATTTTTTATTCTGAACCGCCCTGGCTGACAATCACGGACTACCAAACACGGACAGTTCCCGGCAAGTCGACTGGGTATAAAAAAATTGACATGGCATTTTTATTTAATCGTCTTAGACAACTTAAACTACTGTAGTTTCACCGGCAAGTTCTGACAAGGACGGACAATTATATAAAAGATAAAATTAACTTACCACGCAAATGAGTCTTTTTTAGCAGAAGGCAGGAACATAGTGTGAAGTCTATGTGATAAAAGCTCTTAATTACCGTTTTTCGTTAACACTTATCCCAAAAAGTGCAAAATCATATTTCACCGGATCTTTTAAATCAAATTTTTTAAGATTGCCTGTAAGCTCTTCAACCGCTTTCCAGTCGTTTTGTTTTCTTTGAAGCAAGCCAAGTTTTCTTGCGGTATTGCCCGAATGCAGATCGAGCGGGCACATCAGGTGAGAGGGATTTATTTTTTTCCATATTCCGAAATCAACGCCATTATTGTCATTACGAACCATCCAGCGCAGAAAAAGGTTTATTCTTTTTGCTGCAGAATTTTTTTCAGGATCGGAAATATGTTTTTCGCTGCGTTTATAATGTTCAGTTTCAAAAAATATTTTCCTGAAATTAATAATGGATTCTTTTATAGATTGATTTTTTTTATATCCTTCGTTGAAAACATTTTCCAGCCCGCCATGTTTACCGTATATGTTCTTTATTGAAGCCAGGAAAAACAAAAGATCATTGGCATTAAAAGTACGGTATACAAATTTCTGCAAGGGTTTCAAGCTTGAATTCCCTGCATGCATAATAAATTCAAAAGGTTTATTATTCAACAGATTAATAAGTTTCTTCGCACTTTTTACAATATTCGGGCGATAACCCCAGGAGATGATTGCTGAAAGAAATGCAGCAATTTCTATATCCTCTTTTTGGGAAAACAAATGAGGAATCGAAACAGGATCAGTTTCAATAAACATCGGCTGATTGAAATGCCATGTTTGGTATTCAAGAAGTTCCTTTAGCTCTTTATATTCCATTTTTTTATAAAAAAAGACCTTCATGAAGGGAAGGTCTTCAGGTATATACATAAATCAAAACTAACTTGCTTTTTGAAGTTGTTTGATAATTTCCTTACCAATTTCAACAGCCTTTTCATTTTCAGGAATCAGGTCGTGATGTCTTTTCGGCAATGATTTTTCCAATCCTTTCCTGATAAATTCTGATGAAACAATAGGTTTAATTTTCAGATAACCACCAAGCACCATCATATTGAAAACCTTGAGGATTCCGCGCTTTGCAGCTTCGTCGTTGGCATCAATACGGTAGATATTGATATCTTTTCTTTCGGGATGGCGGGAAATTCCATTGCCATCATAAATAAGGCAACCGCCGGGTTTTACCGAAGTTTCAAATTTATCCATCGATTGCTGGTTAAGGATGATAGCAGTATCATAAGCGGTGAGTATTGGAGAACTGATCCTTTCATCGCTGATTATAACTGTAACATTAGCAGTGCCACCACGCATTTCGGGGCCATAAGACGGCATCCAGCTTACTTCTTTATTCCCCATGACACCTGAATATGCTAATATTTTACCCATAGAGAGCACGCCCTGTCCGCCAAATCCGGCTATGATAATTTCTTCTGTCATTTTTTTAAAGATTAAAAGTTAAATGTTCAAGGTTCAATGTCTGGGTACCCGTTCGTTGTTTGTTGTTCATTGTTTGTAGTAAATTGGCGACTGCTGATTGCCTACTGCTTACTGTTCAATGCTTACTGTTTACTGATTACCGTTCACATAATTTATTAAAAACTATTCAGCCGGAACTTTGATATCACCAAGAGGATAGAAAGGAAACATATTTTCTTCCATCCATTTATTAGAAGCTACAGGTGTCATTTTCCATCCGGAATTGCAATTTGAAACCACTTCAACGAAAGAAATTCCTTTTTCAAGTTTCTGGTTTTCGAATGCTTTTCGAATGGCTTTTTTGCATTTACGAACAGCAGCAGGAGTATGTACTGCCCGGCGTGTAACAAAATATGTTCCTGGTAACTGGGCAACGAGTTCAGTCATTTTTAAAGGATTTCCCATCGTTTTAGTTTCCCTGCCGTAGGGACAGGTCGATGCTTTCATTCCAGGCAATGTGGTGGGCGCCATCTGTCCGCCGGTCATACCGTAAATGCCGTTGTTAATGAAAATAATTGTAAAATTCTCACCCCGGTTGCAGGCATGAATTGTTTCTGCAGTACCAATGGCAGCCAGATCGCCATCGCCCTGGTATGTAAATACAAACTGATCAGGGTTCATCCTTTTGATGGCTGTTGCCAGTGCAGGAGCCCTGCCATGAGCAGCCTGGATCATGTCGATATCCATAAATTCGTAAGCAAGAACGGAGCATCCCACGGGAGCAATGCCGATTGTTTTTGCCTGAATGTCCATTTCCTCGATCGTTTCAAGAATAAGGCGATGAACCGTGCCGTGACCGCAACCGGGACAATAACTCAGAGGTTTATCCGTGAAGAGTTTTGTCTTTTTGAATACTAGGTTTTCTTCTTTAATAATTTCTTCTCTTGTCATTTCCTAACCTCCTATAATTTTTTGTTCGAGTGCACTAAGAACTCCTTCGGGTGTGGGAATAATGCCTCCTGTGCGCCCATAGTGTTCGACTTTGATCTTGCCATTCACTGCAAGCCTGACATCTTCAACCATCTGGCCAAGGTTCATTTCAACGGAAAGCATACCTTTTACCTGATTAGCCATTTCAGAAATTTGTTTTTTAGGGAAAGGGAATAATGTAATTGGCCTCAATAAACCGACCTTGATTCCTTTCGTTCTTCCAAGTTCGATTGCTTTCAGGCATATGCGCGCACTGGAACCGTATGCTACCAGTATATATTCAGAGTCATCGCATAGTATTTTTTCGAAGCGCACCTCATCAGCTTCCATTTTATTATATTTCTCGCCGAGTTTCTGAACATGTTTTTCCTGTTGTGCTGGATCAAGGATGAGTGATGTGATGATGATACGTTGTCTGTCGGTCGTTTTGCCTGTCGTTGCCCATGGGCATTCTTTAATAATTTCTTCGCGGGTACGACGGGGTATTTGCTCATCCAATTCCACTTTTTCCATCATCTGTCCGATAACACCGTCAGTAAGTATCATTGCAGGATTGCGGTATTTGAATGCAAGATCGAAGCTTAGTTTTACAAAGTCATACATTTCCTGAACAGATGAAGGTGCAAGTACAATGATCCTGTAGTCGCCATGTCCTCCGCCTTTTGTAGCCTGAAAATAGTCACCCTGTGAAGGTTGTATGGTGCCAAGTCCAGGACCGCCACGGACAACATTAACAATCAGACCGGGAAGCTCGGAACCGGCCATATAGGAAATACCTTCCATTTTCAGGCTTATACCTGGGCTTGAAGAAGAAGTCATCACTTTTTTTCCGCAGGCGCCGCCGCCATAAACCATGTTGATGGCAGCCACTTCGCTTTCAGCCTGCAATACAACCATTCCTGTCCTCTCATATGGTTTTTCAGCCATCAGGTATTCCAGCACTTCCGACTGGGGTGTGATAGGGTAGCCGAAATAACCGTCAGCGCCGGCCCTGATTGCAGCTTCTGCAACCGCTTCATTGCCTTTCATCAACCTTAATTCTTTCATTTTAAAAAGATTTTATAATATTAAACTTTTACTCTGTACACAGTAATAACCCCATCGGGGCATACTATTGCGCAATTTGTGCAACCTGTGCAGGTATCTGTAACGGGTTCAGCATAATGATAACCTTTTCCGTTCACAGCTTTCGACATTGCAATAACTGTTTCCGGGCAGGCAGCTAAGCAAACCTCACAGCCTTTACAACGCTCGGTGTTCACAACAATTGCACCTTTCAATTTTGCCATGATTTTATCTCCTGATCTTTTTTGATTTGCAGCTAAATTATAAAAAAAGATTTCATTTAATGTGAAATAATAAACAAATATTTTTGATGGTAAATATTTCATACTAGAGAAAAAAATATTAAATTGCACCCTGTAAATAAACTTGAAATGAAAAAAACAGGAGCAATTATACTTGTGTTTATTTTGTCGGTATCTTCGTCTGCAGGTCAGGGTATTAAAACCGGAATCCGTTTCACCCCGATGAATTCAAGTTGCTTTATGGCTGATGTTATGGATTATGATGGGGATATGTTCGATCATATTACTTATGAGAATCGTTTTGATTCACTTACCATTGGGGTTTTTTGTGAAAAATATATTTCTTCTAAGTCGTTTTTACTAAGGTTCGATTTTAGTTATGCTGATATGAAAATTGTTGAAAAGGATGATGAAACCCAAACATATAATTCAAATACTCAGATTTTTGAATATTCGCAAATTGAGGAACAAAAATTTTTTAATGTCAATCTTGGCATTGGGAACTCAATTTCTGTCAGTAAACTCTGTTTTACTTTTGGTATTTATTTTCCGGTTACTATTCTTCCTAAGGGAAGTATTACCAGGGATGTCAGTGAATATAATAATGGTGTTCTGGAACAAAAGACTACATGTACAGGAACCTATGATAACACTTTAGGGTTTGGAATAGGCAGTTTTGCAGGTGTCAGTACAAATTTATTAAAACATATATCATTAGGAATGGATTTCACCTACCAGATTCAGTATCTTTCCAGGAAACTTGACTGGCATGGCGAGACATGGTATTATGGAGGAACACCCTATATGTCGTATGCTGATGAAAAATTTAAATTCCGGAATTTTTTTACATCCAGGTTAATTCCTTCAATTAAACTTGCCTA
Source organism: Bacteroidota bacterium (assembly GCA_043801235.1). Taxonomy (GTDB): domain Bacteria; phylum Bacteroidota; class Bacteroidia; order Bacteroidales; family CG2-30-32-10; genus DAOQAK01. The sequence continues at coordinate 12,727 of JAZDMF010000279.1, forward strand.
CACTTTTGACTGGAAAAAAAGTACAAAACCTTTAGTAGAATAGTATTATGTAACAGGATGGTTTTCCCTGAATTTTTTCATACGGCTTTCGAGGATAGGAAATTGTTCTCTGCTAACAAGAGATACGCACGCTCTCATTCCTTCGGTACGATCGCTGCCTGTAATGGTCAATGATATGGCGCTGATTCCGTAATACATCAGTTCTTCGAGCAGTTGTTCGCCTGTAAATCCGGGGTAGGAAAAAGTAAAATAAAAACCATCGGCAAGGGGTTCGTTCTCGTCCTTGTCGTAAACGATTTTAAACCCATTATCGAGAAATATTTTTTTCATGATCTTAGCTTTTTCTCCGTATTCTTTTACTATTTCAACGAAATTGAATTTTCCATCGCTGACAGCCTTCAAGATAGCGGCGACGGCGTACTGGGCTGTATGCGATGTGCCTGCGCTCAATGCGTAGATGGTGCCAAAAAGCATGGCCCTGCCAAAAATATCGGATGTATAATAACGCTTCAGGCCTGGAGCGACGGTATTCCATAGCCTGGGTGAAACGACCATCATGCCTACCCGCTGGCCTGCATATGAAAATGCTTTTGAACTTGAAACAAGCAGAATGAAGTTATCTGTATATTTTGCTACAGTGGGCTGATGGGGCGGCAAACCTGGTTTGGAATAATCCTTACGAAAATCCATGGCAAAATATGCAAGGTCTTCAATAACTATGGCATTATATTTATTAGCCAGCTCTCCAATGATACGCAATTCCTTATCGTTAAAACAAATCCATGAAGGGTTGTTCGGATTAGAATACATGATGCTGGTGATGTTGCCTTTCTTAAGGTACGATTCTATTTTATCTTTAAGTTTTTCGCCGCGGTAATCGTAAACATCGAAAGATTCGAATTTTATTCCGATAATAGCGTGTTGCTGCTTGTGAACAGGGAAGCTGGGATCGAGCATTAATGTGGTGTCTCTTTCTTTATACATCCTGTTTACTGTCATGAATGCTGCATAGCCTCCCTGCATGGATCCGACTGTTGGAAAGCAGTTTTCAGGCTTCACTTCCACGTCAAGGAAGAGTTTTACGAAGCGTGCCATTTCATATTTGAGTTCAGGGATCCCGTCAATTTCGGGATAAATTGCTGCTGCGCCTCTTTTCAGCGCTTCTATTTCAGCCTGTATGCCGATTTCTGCAGCGGGAAGGCCGGGCACACCCATTTCCATCCGGATGTATTTCTGTCCTGTTTCGGCTTCAATTTCGTTGATAAGCCTTTTTATCTCGCGTATGCTGGCTTTGCCAAGATTCTGGATTTTGCTTTCTTTGATCCTGCGGCTAACAACATCATAATTTATCGGTGTATCTTTCATAAAAATGTAGAGAAATGTTTTGTTAATGTTTTCACAATTTCAGGATATAAAAATAAATTATTTTTTTAGATTAGAAAATAAAAAGAAAAAATATTATCGGTTTTTTATGTAATTTTAGTAAAACGAGAATAGAAATTAATATATGAAAGAGAATAATTATTATTTTACGATAAAGCAAATTCAACCGCTGCTTTTGCATGGATCTCAGCTGTGTCGAATAATACGATTTGCGTATCACTTTGTTTTACAATTAAAGGGAAATCAGTACAACCTAGAATGATCGATTCTGCACCCAGCTTAACCATTTTATCCATGACAGAAATGAGATATGCCTTTGTTTCGGGTTTGAAAATTCCTTGTAACAATTCAGTTGTAATAATTTTGTGTATATGATCAATATCGGATTCTTCAGGTATAATGACATCGATATCGTGTTTTTCTTTCAGACGGTTCTTGTAAAATGGCATTTCCATGGTTGGCTTTGTTCCCAGTAATCCGGTTTTGGTAAATTTCTTTTCTTTGATTTTTTCAGCAGTTGCATCGGCGATATGGATCAGGGGAATGGAAATACTCCTTGCAATATCATCGGCAAACATATGAAGGGTGTTTGCGCAAATCAAAAGACATTCTGCCCCGGCCGATTCAATCTTTTTCGAAGCTTCAAGAATGAGATGATACATTCCTTCAAAATCATTTTTTCCCGCCCTGCTGCTTATTTCAAAAAAATCTATTGAGAACATGGCAATCTTTGCAGAATGATTATAGCCCAGGGTTTCAGATATTTTTTTATTTATGATTTTATAATATTCAACCGTCGATTCCCATCCGGTTCCGCCGAGAAGTCCTATTGTTTTCATTTTATTAATTGGCGTTAGAAATGTTTAATAAATAAAAGCAAATAGATAATTGCAAATAGTAAAAAGCAAATCAATGTCGTTTAGTTAAGGACTCCGAAGGAGTCAAACCTGTCTGCCGCCAGCTACCGTGTGGACACAAATATAGTTAGTTTTGACATAAAAAAACATGAATAAAATAAGCCATACACCAAATTTTGAAGGAATATTTTCAGATAAGCGTTTGGATAAACGCGGAAACAATATTGGGTCCATGCTTGTGA